>JAEZJL010000420.1 GCA_023415815.1 Bacillota bacterium
GTATGAAAGGGTCTTTCCCTTTATCTTTGCAACTCTTTCGGCAACAAGCCTTACATTGGCCGATTCGTTTCTTTTTCCCCTCAGGGGCTCGGGCGGCAGGTACGGGCAGTCCGTCTCAAGCAGCAGCCTGTCCTCTGGAACGTATTTGACCACTTCCAGGAGCCTGTTGGCGTTTTTATAGGTGACGGGGCCGCCGACGGAGATATAAAAATTGTTGTTGAGCACTTCCCTTGCCATTTCGACGCTTCCGGAAAAGCAATGAAAAACTCCGCCCACAATCTTGGCGTTTTCCTCCCTGACTATTTTCAGAGTATCCTCGTGAGCGTCCCTGTCGTGTATTATGATGGGCAGCTTCAGGTTCACAGCCAGATAAATCTGTTTTGTGAAGCCAAGCTTTTGGGCCTCCCGGGGCGAATTGTCATAAAAATAATCCAGGCCGATTTCGCCGATGGCAACCACTTTCGGGTAGGTGGCAAAGTCCGAAATTGCGGATATAATGTTGCTGTTCAAATCCATCACATTGTGCGGGTGTATGCCGACAGCCGCATAGATATCCTCATATTCCTGCGCCATGGATATATTTTCAACAGAGGACGCCACGTCGGAGGAGGCGTTCAGAATGTATTTAACACCGCTGCTGAAGGCTCGTTCTATGGCTTCCTTCCGGTCCTCGTCAAACTGGCTGTCGTAGTAATGGGCGTGTGTGTCAAAAAGCATGGGCCACCTCTTGGAGCTATTGCTCAATCCGTTTACAACCCTATTATATATTATTATTTTTCGCACAACAAGGTAAAAAAAAGAAGGGGCTTTTGAGACCCCTTCCCTCTCCTGTCAGTCGGAGAACCACCTATCACTGATTACCAATTCGACCATCTCCTTTCTTTGAAAGACGGTATCCGTGAAACGATACCTTCTTCGTGGAAATCTGCCGGCAATTCGATTATCGCACGCGGCGGCCGGAATGTTTAGTGAAAGTATGATTATAGCCAAAATATCCGCCCGTTTATAGGCCTCGCTACACGCCCGGACTGCGCCTGCGCGATGAAAGCTCCCTGAACTCCCGGTCAAGCTCCGCATAGGACGGGTCGTCCTGCGGAAGGGAGCTCAGCTTGCCGAGGATGGCGGCGATCCTGTTCTCTATAAGCAGCATTTCCTCCGCGGCAGACTTCACCTTTTTCTCTCGCGCTTCCGGGGCCTTAGGCGCCAGATATTCGCCGAAGCTGCCGTAAAAGGGCTTTATGCCTCCGTCCTCGAACACCAGAAGCTTTTTGCATATCCTCTCCAGGAGATACCTGTCGTGCGAAACCAGCAAAATCGTCCCCTCGTACATGTCCAGAGCGTCCTCCAGCCTTTCCCGGCTGAAAAGGTCCAGGTGGTTTGTGGGTTCGTCCAGTATCAGAAAACCGCTGCCTTCCAGTATTGCGACCGCGAGCTTCACCCTCATGCGCTCTCCCTGGCTCAGGCAGCCCAGTTTTTTGGATAGCATCGCCTCATTAATGCCCAGCGAGGCAAACACCTGGTGCGCCTTTCCACGATTCATCCCGGGGATGTCCTCCACCAGGTCGAGGGGCCTTTTATCCGGGGCCATGTCCTTCACGTCCTGGCTTATATATACCGCGCCCGCTGTGGCGCTCATCCAAAGCTCGCCGGAATCGGCGCTCTCTTCGCCTGTAATCAGCTTCAGCAGCGTGGATTTTCCGCAGCCGTTCGGCCCGATGATGCCTACCCTGTCCCCATGCAGCATGTAAAAGGAGCTGCCTGCAAAGAGCTGCCGGTCTCCATACCCTTTCCGGAGATCCCTGGCCTCCAGGATTCTCTTCCCATGCTTTCCCGCATCGTCGAAGGCGAAATTCAGCGTGACTTCCTCACGCGGCTTTACAACGCCCTCTTCCTCCATGCTCTGAAGCCTTTTTAGCTTGGATTTGACCCGGTTGTCCATTTTCTTCGCGGCAGTGCGGTAGAATTCCTTGGCTCCCTTTTTATTTTCCGCCATTTTCCCCTTTTTTCCGGCTTCCCTGTGGGATTTCGCCGCCCACATCCGCACTTTGGTGATCTCGGCCTCGATCATATCCTTCCGCTTCTCCTGCTCGGCATATTTGTGAAGCTGCTCCTCGAATTCCTGTTTCTTCTGCTTCCTGTAATACGAGTAATTCCCCCCGTAGCTCTTCGCAAGCCCGCAATCCAGCTCGATGATGCGGTTGACCGACAGGTCCATGAAGTACCTGTCGTGCGATATGACCATAATGGTCCCGCCGTATGCGGACAGCTCTGCGGCAAGCCATTCTACCCCTTTGAAATCGAGATGGTTGGTCGGCTCGTCGAGAATAAGCAGGTCGGGCCTTTCGGAGAGCAGCGCCGTGAGCGAATACCTGGTCCTTTCTCCGCCGCTCATCGTTTCACTGTTTACCGCCTCGAATTCCTCGAAGCCGTCATCCTCTCCGTCCTGTTTGAGAAGGTAGGAGGAGGACTGCAGCAGATAGCCGGCCCTGGCACCCCTTCTTCCCCATCTCACGAGGCCCTCGTCCGGCTTCAGGCTTCCGAAGAGCAGGCCCGCCAGCGTGGTCTTGCCTGCGCCGTTCACGCCCACGACGCCTATCCTTTCACCTTCGTTTATATCCAGGTCGACGCCCTTGAGGACGTCCAGGTCCCTATAGGACTTTTTTATCCCCCGGCAGCTTATCATCAGCATCAAAACACCTTCCTTATAAAATATTTGCTGTGCGGAATCAAACAAAAAGACTGCAGATGAAGACATCGGCAGCCGGTTTTATAAGGAAAAAATAATGAAGCCGTGCATCAAGGCACGGCCTGCGTCGTTATCGCTGTTCGGATACAATATGCGCGGAAGCGGATAAGCATTCCCGCATTCTATTATAACGGATTGCCTGTGTTCTTAATCTGTAATCGATTTATTCAATTAGTTAAGAAACACGGAAATCCTCATCTTCGTATCCTTTCGTTAAAGTAAGATGCCTTAATTATATATGATGCGCATATTGCTGTCAATCATCGCCCCGGCAGGAAGCTTAGGCGCCCTCTCCCAGGCTACCTGTCCCTCCATCCCCTCGACCCGCTCGGAAAAAATTGCTGCAGACCTGTTTCGTAAGCTTCCAGTACCATCCTCATATCGTTGTCGGATACCCTTCCGTTAAAAAGCATCATATCATTGTCGGGTACGGTCACGGTGAGGGCATTTCCCGATCTGTCCCTTACCTCGTAGCTTTTCGGCGCATAAAAGCCGTCGAGCGTCCAGGGGAACCTCCCTCCCCGGTAGCCTGCGTTATATGCGTCCCCCAGGCCCAGGGCATGACCGAATTCATGGGCGGCAAGCCCTTCGAAGCCGCTTCTGCCGATCAGCTTGTAGGGCCTGCTCCCCTGGAAATTCTCCGTTACATAAATGACAATGGGGCTTGACGACCTGGAGACAGACCAGCCGGAGATGGTTTCGTCGTTTTTCAATATACCCGTCCATCTCAGCCTTTCATGCGAGCGCATTATTTTAGAAGCGAGCGTGCCGCCGATTATTTTCAGAGTTATAAAGCTCTGTCCGGCTTCGCACTCCACGGGCTTGAGGACATTGTTCGGGCTGCTGCCGAGGCTGAAGACCTCAGTAGTCACCCTGACCCTGCGGCCGTAAATCATAAAGTCCCCCGACCATTTCGCCTCAATGGAGGCGGCCGCGGCTTCCGCATATGTATAGCCGCCGTCAAGCCTTTTATCTGCATAGTTTCCTTTAAATGCGATATAAGCGGTAATCGTCACCTTATCTTCCGTCCGCTCCAGCTTTATGGGCGCATTTTTCAAGGCCTTCTCACCCCCCCGGTATTATGCCATGCAATCCTTATTCAATTATACTATCGGATGACGTTTCCTGGAAGTCCCCTTCCTGCTCCAAAGCCCGCACTCTATTCCATTATCCAGTAATCGTATGTGTACTCGGGCGTCACATAACCATACGGCATGTAAAAATATCCCCCGTCTCCCCATTCGGCTCCCCATGAATTCCTCACGATGAGGTAGCCCGGATTAAGCCGGTATCTGCCTCCCATGCCCCGATGTACCGTCATATCCTTATACCCGACGGCCAGCACGGCATGGCCTCCCAGGTTTTCCTCGGATTTTCGCGGCATGGGCATTATTCCCGTGCGGGCAACCTCATCCGATTTGAAGCTTTCGTACACATCCATGCCCAATAGCACAGGCTGCTGCCTAAAAGCCAGATTTTGCCTTATCTCATCAAGGGAGCCAAGGGATTTATACGCTGTAATCCTGTATTTCGAAGCGTTGGCTATTGCGGCTTTCGACGGGTGGGACGTATATTTTTCAGGATTATACGGCATAAATTTTTCTTCGCAGACGCCTGCGTTATGAATTGATTTGCAGGTATCCCTGAGGCTCGCCCCCTCGTCCTTGGCGACGGTCCCCTCCAGGGCTCTTTCCGCATAATATAAAAACATCCTCGACAGCGAAACCTGCTGGTCCCGCAAAAGCATCGCCCTGCAGGTGCATCCCGCATTTGCGGTGCATGAGCCCAGTTCCCCCTGGTCATAGATTGGCGGACATTCCTCCCTTATGTCTACCCCTCTGGGCAGTACTATTTCAGGGTGCGGAGATACCGAGCCGGAAAAGCGGAAATCTCTGTCGTCAGTTTTATCTCTTTTATAGGTAAACGTATAATTCATATGTGATACCTCCATCAGCAGGGCTTTATTATCATCATATGAGTTTACATAATGGAAGGTTATCGAAATTTTCTACGGCGAGCCGGGGATTTCATCGGACGTTGCGTCAGACTCGCTTTCACTGTGCTTATGCTTTTATATAATATAAAGGAAAGGACACCCCCCCAATAAGCAATAATGCAGATGGGAAATGTCCTTAAAAACGCTTTCGTATGACTAATCAAGATAAGGGATTATATCGTTATAGATCGCGCGCAGGATGTCAGCAGTCCTGTATTCTTCATGTGAGGTGACTGTGACAACGGCTTCCCTCTCTGGAAATACGACGCTGAATTGCCCGTACTTCCCGTCGGCGCGATAGGCTCCCTTATACGAACACCGCCATAGCTGATAGCCATAGCCGTTGGTGCATTCTCCGGGGTCGTAGCTGGAATTTGCAGTACTTATGATATCGGTAACGGCTTCATTGAGGTACGCTTCGCTTACGATTCTGGTATCCTCATGCACACCGCCATTTAACAAAAGCAGGCCCAGCTTTGAAAATTCACCTGTGGTCAGATAAAGCCCGGTCGCTCCCAGGGTATGACCGTCCGGGCAGGTGTGCCACTGCGGATTGAAAATCCCAAGCGGGTTAAAGACACGTGGGATCAGATAATCGCGCAGCGTAAGTCCCGATACCTTTTCAACGATGCGTGAAAGCATATAGGTGCAGGCGTTTGAATAGAAAAATTCCGAGCCTGCCTCGCATTTCATAGGGTCCAGAAAAAACAGTTTCGCCCAGTCGTTGGTCTCCTTTTCTTGCTCATCGCCTGAAAAATAAAACACATTCTTACCCGAAGACATGTGCAGCAAATCCCTTATTGTGATGGCTTCCGAGCGCCCGGACGCTATATCCCTGTACTCCGGGAAAAAGCTCAGCGCCGTATCCGTAAGCTTGAGCAGTCCTTCGTCGCGGCAGATCCCTACACCCACGGACGTAAAGGTTTTGGAACCGGAGAACAGACAGACCCTGTCGTCCGCCCGCCACCGGTGGGAAACCTCGCCGCGCCCCTTCCGGTAAACAGTTACGCCGTAGACCCCGAATCCCTGTTCAAGTACGGTCAGCCGGAACTGATTCAGTATTGATCCCTTCATTATTAAACCTCCGTTTATATATGTATCCTTGACGTCCGGCAGACTGCAGCCGTGTCATTTGCGTTAAGGCGAGCGGCATAAAGATATTTGTCCTGCTCACTTCCATTATTCGGCTTTTTATCAGGAATGTCAATGTGCTATCGCAATTTCTGCGCAATGATCCTCTCATATGCATGCTCGTGGCGTATACCTCCCGGATGCTCATCCTTAAATGTGCCCTCTTGATGATCGGCTATCTCCCAGTCGCTATACATGTCCAGTATTTCGCCTATGTCAAAAAGACTTTTTGTAAACACGGCAAGGTCCGGAGCTGCGGGGAGCTTGTTTGTGAAAATGCCGATAAGATTATATCCGCCTGTTTTAGTATGATGCTTTGCCTTTTTGATTAAAGCGTTACGCACTTTTTTCTCAGGCAGGTGCAAAACTCCGTGCGACAATATGACGTCATATTCCTTTTCAAATTCAAATTCGGCCAGATCCTGCGGCCAGAAGTTCACATCGGCTTTTTTAAGCCCGGCAAGCTTGATCGCCTTTTTTATTCCGGCTTCTGAGATATCGAAAGCATCTACCCTATGGCCTTGTTCCGCTAAAAATATTGAATTCCTTCCCTCTCCGCAGCCGACATCAAGTATCAGGCTATTCTTTTTAAAACTGCCATAGAACTCGGCCACATCTGACGTCGGCCTGTTGGCAAATGTCGATACTTCTTGCATTTGATAGGTTTGCTCCCAAAAAGGCTTCTCTACCATTTTATTCCTCCGCATAATTCCTATTTATTTACGAAGCAATAGAAACCTCTTACTTTTCCAATACTATAGAATACCATTGTAAAAGTGCGACATGAAATCATATTGCTTTTCTACATCGTTACTATTCACTTAGCATCCTCCATTTTATCATCTGATAGCAGGAAAGGCTTTATCGTATTCTTTTGCCTGTTCTTTGTTCAATTCATCGTTATAAATCGGAGCTTCCATGTATTTGCCTGAAACACCTTCCAGATAGCCTTCCTTCAATTCCATGGCCATGAAAGCGGGAAAATTGGCGCCCCAGGCCGTTGTAATTCCAAACTCTTTTGCTTCAACAAACCCAAAGCGCGGATAATAAGTCGGGTGTCCAAAAAACAAAATTGCGCCGTACCCAAGTTTTTTTGCGCATTCAATTGAATAATTCATCAGAGCGCTGCCTACGCCTTGTTTTTGATATGCGGGCAGTACGCTCAAGGGACCAAAATTCAGTACGTCTTTCTTTTCATTATCAGGCTGTAAAATATGTGCCCTGCTGAATATTATATGGCCGACAACCTTGCCGTCTATTTCAGCTACAAAGTCAAGTTCCTTAATTCCATCCTCTTTACGTAATGAATGAACCATATAGTGTTCCGTGCAGCCAACACCTGTCGTTTCAACTCTTTCATCTTTCCAGAACGCCTCTCTTGTCAATTCTCCCACTGCTCTATAATCTTTTCCCTCTTCAAGCCTTATATTTATGTTATTCAATGCTTTTTCCCCTTTTCTAGAATTATAATGTCAAACATATATATAGTTCTTACGGAAATCATAATACAAATGCCTGTATAAAGCTACCATCTATAATGTTCACATGTGAGCCTCACAAGTGTTGGACTTCTATTAATTCACTAAAGATTATACTCATTTTTAGTTAACCTTGGCATACCCGAAAAAGACCATTTGATTATTCTCATTTTTAGTAATTCTATACGGATTAATTTGGTCAAAATATCTTCGTACGAACTCTCCTTCTCCTACTTGGTAAATTTCAATATGAAGATTG
>JAEZJL010000122.1 GCA_023415815.1 Bacillota bacterium
CGCCGACCTCGTGCATGGTGCGGTTTGCGGCCACGGTAGAAAGCCTTTCGTCCCATTTTATAATTTCAACGCTTGTAAAATCGGAGAGCACGTTGATAAATTCTATTGTCCTTTCGCCCCTTGGCCCGACCGTGCCGTTCATATTTTTCGGAAAACCGATGATTATTTTCTCGACGCCGTAGTCGTTTGCAAGCTTCCCTATCCGCTCCGCAGGCTGCCGCATGCCGCCCTTCCATGCGATGGTCTCCACGCCCTGCGCAGTCCAGCCGAACGGGTCGCTCACTGCGACTCCTATCCTGGCGTCCCCGAAGTCTATTCCCATTATCCTCATCCGCTTCTCCCCATATGCCGCCGGCCGGCCGCACCGGCATTCCCTTCCGCAGACTTCAAAAAAAGGGGGCGGCCTGCGTGTCTCCATTAACCGTCCCCTTACGTTTGAATGACTATTTCTTATTTTCCAGATAGAATCTCACAATTTCCTCAAGGAGCTCGTCTCTTTCAAGCCTGCGGACAACGCTTCTGGCATTGAGGTGATTGGTTATGTAGGTGGGATCACCCGAAAGTATATAGCCCACCACCTGGTTTATCGGATTGTAGCCCTTTTCCTTCAGAGCCTGGTAAACGGAAAAAAGTATATCGCGTGCCTCGTTTTCCTTGTCCTTGTCCATGTTGAACATCATGGTTTCACTATTTGCCATATCAAACACTCCCCTTGCAGCAAACCGCGCTTACCTTATTATATTAATACAAGCCTATTTATTATGCAACATTATTTACGGCAATCAGGCCAATTCGCCCGTTACACAGTCATTTTCAGCAGCTTTCAGCAACACTCCGGCGATATTGCCCTCAAGGCCGGCATTTCCGGGGCAGACGACCCTGATATAATTGGGGGTGAGGCCTTCGAACAGGCCGGGCCTGTCCCTGAGCTCCCGCTCGAAAAGCACGGGCAGCCTGCTGCCGCAGAAACGCGAGTTGAATTCCAGGGTCTGGGCGTCCGACAGCCTGATAAGCCTGGCGCTCCTCTCCTCCTTCGCCTCCCCACCGACCTGGTCCGCAAAGGAAGCCGCCGGAGTGCCTTTCCTGGGAGAGTATTTGAAAACGTGCAGCTTGGAAAATTTCATCTCCTCCAGGAATCTTACCGTGGCTTCGAACTCCTCCTCTGTTTCCCCCGGAAAGCCCACCATGACGTCGGTTGAGACAGCGACGTCCGGGGCGCTTTCCCTGAGCATGGCCAGGGCTTTCCTGTATTCCGCGGTGGTATATTTCCTGTTCATGCGCTTCAGAGTCGCGTCACAGCCGCTCTGCAGCGATATATGGTAGTGCGGGCACAGCTTTTCCAGATTCCCCGCAGCTTCGGCAAACTCCGGCGTTACAGTCCTGGGCTCAATGGAGCCGAGCCTCAGCCGGTCTATACCCCCGGCTCCGTGCACCTCTTTTATGAGCTTGAGCAGCGTCATGTCCGGGAGATCCCTGCCGTAAGAGGCGATATGAATCCCGGTGAGCACTATTTCCCTGAAGCCGTTGTCCGCCAGCTTGCGGACCTCGGAAAGCACATCCTCCGGCGGCCTGCTCCTGACCGGTCCCCTCGCATATGGGATGATGCAGTAGGCGCAGAACTGGCTGCAGCCGTCCTGTATTTTGAGGAAGGCCCTTGTCCTGTCCTTGTACCTGTCTATTTTCATAGCCTCGAAGCCCCGGTCCCCCATAATGTCGCCGATTGCCTTCACCCTTTCGCCCCCGGCTTCAAATGCTGCTATGTATTCGAGTATCTTCAGCCTATCCCTGGTGCCGACCATGATATCGGCATCCTCCATTCCCTCCACCTCGTCCGGGGCAGTCTGCGGGTAGCAGCCCACCACGGCCACTATTGCCCCGGCGTTGGAAGATCTGGCCTTTCTGACGGCCTGTCTTGACTTCCTTGCGCTTATTCCCGTAACGGTACAGGTATTTATCACATATACGTCGGCCTTTTCGTCGAAATCCACCGCCTCGTAGCCGGAATCCTCGAAAAGCTCGGTCATTGCCTCGGTCTCATACTGGTTGACCTTGCAGCCCAGAGTAAACATGCCCACGGTCTTTTTCCGCCCGTAACGCCTGTAAAATTCTTCATTGTCAAGGCTCAGGCCGACCTTCCCGTTATTATTTATCATAATGGATAATATCCTCCAAAATCAGTATTTATTTAACTCCGGCATCGTCCTCCCAAAGTCCCGCCCCGCTGAGGATTTGCCGCATTTTCACCATCCCGGGCACAGCATCGATTATACCATTTTACAGTGCCTGTTTGCATTATATATGTCATACATGTTTAACAATATCGTAATTGACTTGCTGCCATTTTGAGGATATTATAATGTTAAAGCTTCAGACTTGAAATGTGCCTGACGGCATATAATATATAAAATCAGAGGAGGCCATATTATGAAGACCTTTAACATAATGCTCAAATCAATCAACGACGTCAAGGATTTCGTGAATATCGTCAATAAATACGATTTTGATGTCGACCTTACGTCCGGCCGCTACATCGTAGATGCAAAGTCCATCATGGGAATTTTCAGCCTGGACCTCAGCAAGCCCATCCGGGTCGAGGTGCACGTGGACGAATGCGGCAATTTCTGCAACGAAATTAAAAATTTTATCGTATAATCCCCCAGACTGACGCCCGCGGCTGTATGACAGTCTGCGGGCATTTTTATAGGACAACCTTACGGATTGCCGTGCGCAAAAATCCCGCGGGCTCGACGCCCCCGGGATTTTTATCGTTTTTTTCAGAGGTCCTCCTCTGTCAATACTTCTATCCCGTTTCTCAGCAGCAGCTCCGCGGTGACCCCGTTGCCCTCCCTGGTGCTTCCCGAAAAGGTCCCGTCATAGATCCTGCCGCACCCGCAGGATGGGCTTCTGGCCTTCAGAACGGCTTTTTCCGCTCCGGTAAGCTTCGCTATCCTCAGTACCTCTTCGGCGCCCCTGACAATCCTTTCCGTGACATCCTCGCCGTCCTTCCCGGTAACACGGCATCTGCCGTCGAGCACATCCGCTCCCGTTCCGTCCCGTATTTCCACCGCCGTGCGCGGCGTGGCGCAGCCTCCGAGCTGCTCCGGGCACACGGGCACTGCGCTGCCGCTCGAAAGGAGTTCAGCCGCCTTCTTCACAAGGCTGCTGCCGCCGTTGTATTTGCACTTTACGCCTGCCAGACAGGCGCTGACCAGTATCATTCACCCACCCCCATGAACTCATTCCGAATTTGCGGATATGTTTATCTCGATTTCGCCCCGGAGACCGGTTTGCTCCTCTTCCTTGCCTTTCTCTGCCTGCCGTTTTTATTTGTAAGCTTCTTTGCTTTTTTTATGCCGCCGGCGGCATTGCCCGGAGAGGACGGATTTTTACCTGCGGAATTCCTTCCCGCGGGCTTCTTTGGGCCGGGCTTCCTGCCGGTGTTTTCTCCGGCCGCAGGCCTCGCTTTCTTCTCAGACCGCACCGCCGCCTCAGACTCAGGCTCATCCAGCACGAAATCTATCTGTCTTGCCGCAATATCCGCCCTGACCAGCTTGACCCGGACGGAGTCCCCTATCTGATAGCGCTTCCTGGTCCTCTCCCCTATCAGGCAGAAATGCCTGTCGTCGTAAATATAGTAGTCGTCATCCATGCTGCTCATCCTGATAAGCCCTTCAATGGTGTTCTCAAGCTCTACGAACATGCCGAACGAGGTTACGTTGGAGATGATGCCGTCAAAGAATTCGCCCTCCCGCTCCTTCATATACTCCACCTTTTTGAGGTCCTCGGTCTCGCGCTCCGCATCGTTTGCCGCGCGTTCCCTTTCGGAGCACAGCCTGGCTACCACGGGCAGCTTTTCGTTCAGCTCCTCCTCCCGGCTGCCTGCTATCCCGCCCTTGAGGTATTCCTTCATAATCCTGTGTATGATAAGGTCGGGATACCTGCGTATGGGCGATGTGAAATGGCAGTAAAATTTC
Organism: Bacillota bacterium; assembly: GCA_023415815.1. Classification (GTDB taxonomy): domain Bacteria; phylum Bacillota; class Clostridia; order Acetivibrionales; family DTU013; genus JAEZJL01. The sequence goes on from JAEZJL010000122.1 coordinate 3,975, forward strand.
GCTGCAAGCCCGAAATGGCCGAGATTCTGGTGGCTGTATCTGGCCTTGGCCAGCGACCTCAGCATAACCGTGCTTACAACGGCCTCCTCCTTTGTCCCCCTTACCTTTTCAAGCACCTCCTGCAGGGCTCTGGGGTGTACCTTGTTGATGCCCTTCAGGGGGTAGCCGAGATTGCCTGTGAATTCCGCGAAGGCCATGATCTTTTCGGGATCGGGGTCCTCATGGACCCTGTATACAAAGGGGGTGCCCGCCCAGTTGAAATGCTCGGCCACGGTTTCGTTGCACACGAGCATGAATTCTTCGATGATCCGGTTCGCAATGGTCGTCTCATAGCGTTTCACATGGGTCGGCTTGCCCTGCTCGTCCAGCATTATTTTAGCCTCGTCAAAGTCGAAATCAATGGCTCCCCGCGCCATGCGCTTTTTACGGAGTATGAGCGCAAGCTCCTCCATCGCCGCAAATTGCTCCAGCAGGGGCTCGTATCTTTCCATGAGCTCCCCGTCCTTTTCGACGAGTATTTTATACACATTGGTATAGGTCATTCTCTCGTTGATATTAATTACGCTTTCAAAAATCTCGTGATTATGGAGCCTCCCCGATGAATCCATCTCCATCATCACGGTGAAGGCAAGGCGGTCCACCTGCGGATTAAGACTGCAAATGCCGTTCGACAGCTTCCGTGGGAGCATTGGTATGACCCTGTCCACCAGGTATACGCTTGTGCCTCTTTTTGCAGCCTCCCTGTCCAGGGGGGAATTTTCCGTGACATAATGGCTGACATCGGCTATATGTACCCCCAGCCTGTACCTATCTCCCGGAAGTCTTTCCAGGGATACCGCATCATCCAGATCCTTGGCGTCCTCGCCGTCAATGGTCACCATGCTGAGCTCCCTCAGATCCCTCCTTCCCTTCAGCATCTTTGCCGTCACCTTATCGGGAATATCGTCTG
>JAEZJL010000177.1 GCA_023415815.1 Bacillota bacterium
CTCCTGATGTACCCGGCCTTTGACGCCGTCCGGGAGGAATGGAAAGAGGCTGCGCTCATCCTGGGGGCCCCGACCGTGAAGTTCTGGAGATACGTCGGCTTTCCGGTTCTGCTGCCGGGCATCGTCGGGACCTTCAACATATTATTTGCCAACGCCATGGGCGCTTACGCCACAGCCGTGGCTCTGACCAACGGGAGCAACAATCTCCTTCCTATACGGATCGGAGCGCTCATCTCGGGGGATATTACGCTGAACCCGCAGCTTGCCTCCGCATTATCGGTCATACTGGGAATCATCCTTGTAATTTTAAACGGAGTGAACCGAAAGCTTCTTGCGAGGAGGACGACGCATTGAAAAAAAGACATACCTTCAGCTATATTATAATTGCGGTCCTTTTGCTCTATTTGCTGATACCTCTCCTGGGAACCTTTTTGTTCTCGATTGCCGAGAAATGGCAGACGACCATACTGCCGGAAGGGTTTACCCTTAAGTGGTATCTTCAGATGCTCTCTGACGGGAGGTTTCTGGACAGCACCGTCCGCTCGTTTATCGTAAGCGCGCTGAGCGTCATTGCAAGCATGGCCGTAATGATACCGGCCGTTTTTATCGTAGAGGTCTATTTCCCCTCCCTGGACAGATATCTGAACATACTGGTGACCATACCCTTTGCGATTCCCGGCGTTATTTTTGCGGTTGGCCTGATGAAGCTCTATTCTTCAGGGCCGCTCCCCATCACCGGCACCGTATGGATTCTTATTTTTGCTTATTTCGTCATCATACTTCCCTACACATACCAGTCGGTGAAAAACAGCCTGATGGCCGTAAACGCCCCGCTTCTGCTGGAGGCGGCTGAAATCCTCCATGCCGGAAAGCTTCAGGCCTTTATCCGGGTAATACTGCCCAATATATTCAAAGGCATTGTGATATCGGCGCTCTTATCGTTTTCAATCCTGTTCGGCGAATTTGTCGTCACCAACCTGCTGGCCGGAGGCAATTATGAGACCATACAGGTGTACCTGTTCGCCAAACGGGCTGAAAGCGGCCATTTTACCAGCGCCATCGTAATCGCCTACTTCATTTTCGTACTTCTGCTTTCCGCAGTAGTCCTGCGATTGAGTAAAATAGTAAACAGGCATGATCACATATAACGGAGGAGTAAAAATGGTCTTTGTCCAGGTAAAAAGCCTATATAAGAGTTATAACCGAATGAAGGTCCTCGAGGACATCAATTTTACAATCGGCAAAGGGGAGTTCATTACGCTCCTAGGGCCGAGCGGCTGCGGTAAGAGCACCCTGCTGAGATGCATCGCGGGACTGGCCGAAACCGATGCAGGAGAAATACATATCGACGGGAAAAGAGTCGACGGGTGCAGTCCCAAGGACAGGGATATCAGCATGGTGTTCCAGTCGTACTCCCTCTTCCCCAATATGAATGTGCAGGAGAATATAGGCTTCGGATTAAAAATGAAGAAAACGCCGAAGCCCGGGCTGGAAAGAAGGGTGTCGGATATGCTGCGGCTTGTGGAGCTGGAGGATAAGGCGGGTTTTTATCCTGCCCAGCTTTCAGGCGGACAGCAGCAGAGGGTGGCGCTCGCGAGGGCGATTATCATGGAGCCGAAGGTACTGCTTATGGACGAGCCGCTGAGCGCCCTGGACGCTAAAATCAGAAGGAGTCTGAGGGTACAGATAAAAGCCATACAGAAGCTGCTGAGCATTACGACGCTGTTCGTCACGCACGACCAGGAGGAGGCCATGACCATCTCCGACCGGATATTTCTCATGAGCGAGGGAAGAATTATACAGTCGGGGACTCCCAATGAAATCTATTCAAATCCCGGCAGCGAATTTGCGGCAAGGTTTATGGGCAGCTACAACATCCTCCGGGCGTCGGACATAATGGGGCCTCAAGGGGAAAATCCAGGAGACGGCATATTCGCCATCAGGCCGGAAGCCATCGGCATTTCGGAAGGCGGCTCCGCAGAAAAGGATATGCTCTATCTCAACGGAGTAATCGAGGATATGCTGCTGCTGGGCAATGTCGTCCGGTACCGTATTAAAGCTGGAGAAGCCTCCCTCTGGATGGACCGCCTGAACAAAAAACAGGACTGTGAGCTGACCGCGGGCAGAAACGTCAGGCTCGGGATACCCCTTGAGGAGCTCAAAAAAATCGGATAAAATTAAAACTGTACTTGCCTGGGTTCATTGGCTATAATAGAGGAAATAATAAGCCGGAGAAGGCATCCGTCCGTACGGATGGATTGGGGAGCCATAGAATGAAGCTGTTTCTGGATGCCGAAGGGAAAGTGGATTACGACAAAATAACAGACGGCTCGACGGTCGGCGAGCTGCTGGAGGCAATCGACCTTTTCCTGGAGGTCAATAAGCTGCCCTGCGATCAATGCGGGGAAAGCTGCTGCAAGAAATCCTGGTCGGTGGAAATCGACAATGTGTGCGTCAACAGGCTATGCGGCTGGGACAAGGATGCGGCAAGCAATTTTATAGAGGAAAAGCTTGTCATGAAGGAGAATTTCTTCAGGGGCTTTTTCCAGTATGTCCTGAAGAAGGAGACAAACTGCTGCTATGTCACGGAGTCAAACCTGTGCACTATTTACGGGCAAAGACCCATAATATGCAGGCTTTATATCTGCAGCCCCAGAAGCCACAGGTATAACG
>JAEZJL010000198.1 GCA_023415815.1 Bacillota bacterium
GCTTACATATACTAAAACCCCGATAATTAGTATAAATTATCGGGGTCTGATTGTCTGACAGCTTCGATTTATGTTAAAGTTTATTAAACTTTAATTATATCACACCTTAGACACATTCGCAGCCTGAGGTCCCTTAGCTCCCTCTACAACGTCAAATTCGACTTCCGAGCCCTCGTCGAGGGTCTTAAAGCCTTCCATTGTAATGGCTGAAAAATGGACGAACACGTCGTTCCCGTTATCTCTCTCGATGAACCCGAAACCCTTTTCAGCATTAAACCACTTTACTCTTCCTCTTTCCATTACTCAAAACCTCCATAATAATTACTTAGACTTGACCAGCACAGTCTGCATTTTTTGCCAAATCCATATCAGTTTAACATACGCCCCGGCAGCTTGTCAATGGGGGCAATTACATAATATAGCAATGTCCGACATTATTCGCCGATATGACGTCAAAGCTGCCTGTTTTATAGTTTCCATAAACAATTTCTATATATATTCTGCCAAGTTGGACAAATAATATTCCAAATAGAAAAAGCAAATTTATCCGAAAGTGAATCGGCAATGATCATTTTTCACTTACAAAAAATATCCTTTCGCATTTTTTTCCAGGCTTCCTTGTTGAAAGCTCTCCGAAGACCGAGCAGAGCCGCAGGCCCGAATCCGCAATAAGCTTCTCCATCTCCTCCGTGGAATAAGCTCTTTCGTAATGTATTTCATCAAACCTCGCGCAGGACCGTCCCCGGCCGGCAAAGATTGTCAGGTCGAACCGGCACAGCCTGTGGGCTCTGTCATAGCTGTTCTGCCAGATATATGCTATATCTTCTTCCACACGCTGGTAAACATTGCTTCCCAGCACCTCTTCAAGCTTATACTCCGAATTTATATCGAAAATGAACAGCCCGCCTGGATTCAGATAGTTCCTTGCCAGCTTGAAAAGCCTCTTCAGATCCTTTTTGTAAGTGATATAGTTTATGCTGTCTATCAGGCATACGATTGCATCCACGGTGCCGTACAGCTCGAAGTCCGTCATGTCCTGGTTCAGGAACAGGATGTCCTTTCCCTGCTCCACCGCTTTCGCCTTTGCACAGGCAAGCATATCGGCGGATAGGTCGATACCTATCATGTCATATCCCCTGCCCGACATCTCAAGGCAGAAGCTGCCTGTACCGCAGCCAAGGTCAAGCATGAGCGAGGGCTTAAGGCCGTGCAGCCTGAAAAGCTCCTCCACATAGTCGGCCCACCGGCCGTAGTCGACATCCTTCATCAGCCTGTCGTAGCAATAGGCAAAATCGGTATACATATTACCCCCCGCCGGACTCATCCTTCCGGCAAAACCTTTGTACAAAAAGTATCCCCTAAACACAGGCCGCTGTCAATTCCCTTTTGAAAGAAATCGCTCCCGGGCCCCCGTCGGGAAGCGCATGCAAAAAGGGATAGGCGTGAAACCTATCCCCTGATCCTACAGCTGCTCGCTTCTCGTCCCCTGCAGCAGCTTTTTTCTTTTTGAAACCATGCCGCCTATCCTTCCGGTCTCCTTGGCCGAAAGACTTTTCCAGCCGAGCTTTCCTACCTTTTCACCCAGCCCCAGTTCGCAAGCCACCTCATATTTCAAGCTGTCTTCCTTTTTCTCCAATGCTCCCACCTCCTGAAGGTAGTTTGTGGAGAAATTGGTTTTTTATGCGTCACCGGGCTGCAATTTTCTCCCGTATTATTTCGACTGCCGACCTGAACTGCACATCCTTGTCACGCGGTATCTGCGAGACGGGAAGGCTTCCGTATCCCTCGGCCGGAGCGATTTCCACATCCGGCTTGATGCCGATGCCCTGGATACATACGCCGGAGGGGGTAAAATACCTGGAAACGGTGACCTTGATGCCGGAGCCGTCGCCAAGCGTCCTCAGCTCCTGGACCAGACCCTTGCCAAAGGATTTCGTGCCTACAAGAGTCCCGTAATTATGGTCCTTTACTGCCCCGGCGAGTATTTCCGAAGCGCTTGCGCTGTTCCCGTTGATAAGCAGGGCGAGCGGAAGACCGAGCTCCTGCTTGTCGGACTTTCTTTCCTCCTTTTTGAGGTTCCTGTTCTCGGTATACACTATCAAGCCCTCCGGAAGCAGCCTGTCGGCTATGGCGATCACCTGCTCGTAAGAGCCCCCGGGATTGTCCCTAAGGTCAATTATCAGACCCTTAATTCCCTTGGACAGCATCTTATCCAGATCCCGTTTAAAATAACCCGCAATTTCGCTGTCGAACATCACAAGCTTTATATATCCTATATTGCCTTCCAGTATCTCGCTCTTAATATTTGAAGTCTTTATCCTCTTTCGCGTAACCTCTATGTTTATTGTCTTATCCTCCGAGGCCCTGTAAACCGTCAATTTCACACTGGTATTTTCGGTGCCCTTGATCATGCTTATTATCATGCTCTCGTCCCTCAGGGCGGTCACATCCTTATCGTCCACCTTGATTATCTTATCGCCCTGCTTTAAGCCTGCAAGCTTGGCGGGAGAGTTTTCAAACGGCTCTACTATGGTCAGTATCCCGTTGGCGTCGGTGTTGACGGAGACTCCGATACCTACGTAGCTGCCCTCGGATTTCTCCACGAAGTTTTTCATCTGCTCCTTGTTAAAGTAAACGGTATACGGGTCCAGCAATGAATCGGCAAGACCGTTGACAGCCCCCTCGACAAGCACGTTCTCGTCGACATCCTTGTAGTAGTGCTGCTTGAGTATGTCCCTTACCTGGTTGAATTTATTGATGTTCTCATATTTTACAGCTTTGGGGTCAAAGCTTATCTCAAACTTCGGGTGGATACTCAGCCACTCGGAATAACCGGCGGCAAAAACGGATAAAGTCAGTATGGATGCTATCAATGCTATAATAACGACCTGACGCAGTGTAAATTTCTTCTCCAAACAAAAACACTCTCCCAAAAGACGATTCTATATATCATATGCCCGTATGCAAATATAATTCCGGGAGACGCCTGTCTCTCCGAATTCTGTCGCAGCTTTAAAATAATTTTCAATATGGGACATGCCATCAGAAAAGGAATACGCGAATCTGCGAGGTGCGTCCCTATCCTTATAAATAAAAACCCGGCGTTTACCGGGTTTTCAAGTATTCGTCCTGTATCAGGCTTTTAGGGTCATTTGCTTAGATATCCGTTCAGCGGATTCTTCGTCGCGCCGTCCACCCTGACCTCGAAATGAAGATGAGGCCCTGTGGCAAGACCGGTGCTTCCGACCTTCGCTATGACCTGGCCCGCTTTTACTTCATCGCCCACGGAAACGAGCCGCTTGCTTGCATGCCCGTATAGGGTTGTTATTCCTCCTCCATGGTCTATGACGACCATGTTGCCGTAGCCGCCCTTATTGTATTCGGAAATAATAACCGTCCCCTTGTTTGCGGCAACAATTGAATCACCTGTATCCGCATCAATGTCTATCCCGGTATGCATCTTGTAAACCCTGAGTATGGGGTGCTTCCTCGTCCCATAGGGGGATACGACGGTATAATTTCCCGGGCAAGGCCATGTCATGGAGCCGCCGGCATATTTCGTCTTCTTGGACAGGTTCTTTATCAGACTGTTCAAACGGTTGGCTTCGGCGATAAGCGAATCTTCTTCCTTCTCAAGCTTTTTAAGCTCGGTCTGGCTCCTCGACAGCTGCTCCTCCAGCTCCGCCCGCGAAGCCTTCAAGGTGGACAGCCTCAGTTCCTTGTCGTTCGCCCTTTCCTCAAGCTGCTGCTTTGCGCTTGCCTGCAGGCTCCTTTTATAGTCAAGATCGACCTTAGCCTGGTTCAGATCGTCTATAATCGTACTGTCGTTTCGCGTTATAAGCGACATGTACTGGAGCTTCTCCATGAAATCCGTGATGCTCTTTGCCTGGACGACGGTTTCGAGCATGGAAGTGCCGGAATTCTCGTACATGACCTTCAGCCTTGTTTTTACAAGCTCCTTTTGCCGGTTGTAATTGCCTTCGGCATCAGCAACGGATTGCTCTATTGCCTTCAGATTCTCCCCGGCCTCTTTAATTTTGTTGGTAAGTTCTATGTATGCGTTATTTTCAGCCGCCTGTGCATTGGCAACCTTCTTTTTGTCACTTTCCAGCTTTGCCTTCTGCTCCAGTACCTTCTTTTTATCCTTGTTCAGCTTAGTGATGCGACTGTCGATACTGGATTTCGCCTGCTTGGCCGATTTGAGATCGTCTGCCAGAACAGGCAGCGAACCCGACACGGCAAAGACCAGCAAGAAAAATAATATCGCCATTCTTTTCATTGAACCGTATCCTCCCTAAACGTGCAAATACTTGCGTATTGATAAAAAGCTTCCCACTGCTCCCACGACAGCGCCTATCATCAAATAGAACACGACGATCTGCATCCATACGTCGCCTATCTTTATCAGCTTCAGCAGCTCCGCTCCCACTGAAAGGAAATCCTTGTTGAACCTTCCTTCGATGGCGTTATACCCGTAAGCCGATATTATAAAGGCGATTACTGCGCCAACAACACCAATTATAACACCTTCTACCACAAAAGGCCAGCGTATGAACCAATCTGTGGCTCCTATGTACTTCATGATGTTTATTTCCTTGCGTCTTGCAAAAACAGTCAGCTTTATCGTGTTGGAAATAATAAATATTGAGATTATCACCAGTATGAATATCATAAACCCGCAGATGAACTTGATCCAGTAGGAAATCTTGTTTATGATATCGATTGTCTCCTGCGAATATCTGACCTTCTCAATGCCGCTTATGCCCTCTATGCTTTTTACAGCCTGTTCGCTCTGCTGCGTATCCTTGATGCTTATTATAAAAGAAACCGGCAGGATGTTTTCTTCATAGCCGTCAAATACCGAGGCATCCTTCCCGAGCTTGTCCTTCATTTTTTCCAGCGCCTGTTCCTTTGTAACGATCTGGTAATTGGCGACCATGCTGTTGTTTTTTATAGCACTCTCCACCTGTTCGATCTGCGTATCGTCCAGCTCGGTATAGCAAAAGGCTTCCAGCTGGGGCTGCTCGCGGAGGACATTCAGGTTCAGCTCAAGGTTGAGAGCCATAAGCATGAAAAATCCGAATATGACGAGCGTTGCGATTACTATGATAATCGACGCCAGCGACATAAGCTTGTTTCTGTATGCATTAATAACGCCTTCTTTAGCTATAAGCCTGGCTGTTCTTATCCTCATCCCTGTATAATCCTTTCTCCTGGTCCCTCACAATCAAGCCCTTGTTTATTGCTACAACCCTCTTTTTCATTTCGTCTACGATGTGCTTCTCATGGGTTGCCACAATAACCGTCGTACCCCTCTGGTTGACTTCGCTCAGGAGCTTGATTATTTCCCAGGAAGTCTCGGGGTCAAGGTTGCCCGTAGGCTCGTCCGCAATCAAAAGGGACGGATTGTTGACCAGAGCTCTTGCAAGCGCAACTCTCTGCTGCTCGCCGCCCGAGAGCTGATGCGGGAACATGTTTGCCTTTCTGCTGAGCCCTACAAGCGCCAGGGCCATAGGGACCTGTCTCCTGATTTCCTTCGGCAGCGCCTCGGTAATGAGCATGGCAAAAGCGACATTCTCATAGACGGTTTTGTTCGGAAGCAGTCTGAAATCCTGGAAAACGACGCCCAGGCTCCTTCGGAGAAAGGGCACCTCTTTCCTTGTCATCGTGCCCACATCGTAGCCGTTGACGATTACCTCTCCCTCGGTAGCGTCCTCTTCCTTAAGAAGAAGCTTGACAAGGGTCGATTTCCCCGAGCCGCTCTGCCCCACCAGAAATATGAACTCGCCTTTATCTATTTTCAGGTTCACGTCCCGCAGGGCCACTGTACCGTTGGGATACCTTTTCATTACGCTTATCAGCTCAACCACTTAAACACTCCCTAATGCTAAAATGTCCGGTAAAAATAATGAATTCTACAAAAATTTCAAAAAATCCTTCTGAAATAGAATAAAATTCCCGGATAAAATAAAACAAGGGGACATCATATCAATCTTTCCGCCCTGTCCAGATACCGTTTTACCAGCATCGAGACTTTAAATATTATGGCGTCGTCAAAATTCCTCACATCCAGCCCCGTGACCTTCTGTATCTTGTCAAGCCTGTAGACCAGGGTATTCCTGTGCACATACAGCTGTCTTGAGGTCTCGCTCACGTTGAGGTTATTTTCAAAAAACTTCTGTATGGTGAAGAGGGTCTCGGTGTCAAGCGACTCAAAGGAGCCCTCGCTGAAGACCTCTTTCAGGAACAGCTTGCATAGCGTCGTCGGGAGCTGGTAAATCAATCTGCCTATACCAAGGTTGTTATAATTAATTATTGACTTCTCATTTTCAAAAATACTTCCTATTTGCAAAGCCGTCTGAGCTTCCTTGAAGGACCTCCCGATATCCTTTATGTTTTCGGCCACCGTCCCTATCCCTATCTGCGCCTTTACCATCAGCTCGGTATTCAGCGTGTCGATGATGGCCTTTGCCGTCCTGTCTATTTCCTTGTAATCATCCGCGCACTTCAGTTCCTTTATCAGTACCGTGCTCTCGTCGTCCAGGGTGATGACAAAATCCTTAAGCCTGTTGGGAAAAAGGCTCTGCGCCATCTCGTACAGGTGGACCTCCCTGCTCCTGTCAGTCCGTATGAGAAAAACCACCCGGCAGGCGTTGAGCGGGAGATGCAGTTCCTTGGCCTTCATGGCGATATCGCCGGGCAGTATGTTGTCCATGATTATATTTTTATAGAAATTATTTTTGTCAAATTTTTCTTCATGATAATTTTTGACGTTCATTACATTGACGGCGATCAATGAAAGGTATTTGCGGCTGCTTTCCTCCTCCGAGGCGATGAATATGATGAATTCAAGCTTGTTCCGCACATAGACCTTCTGGAATGAGACACCGCCGATGACAACAAAGTTCTCTTTTGCCCCTATGATTTCATCCGCATCGGGGTGTATGCTTCCTACTCTTGACTCTTTGGAACAGCCGAGTATAAGTCCGGTGTCGTCGGCAATACCGAATTCGGTCTCAATGATATCCTTTATCTGGCTTACAAGGTTTTGAAAAAGTTTCACGTCTACCCCCTGCAATGATAATAGTCAAGCCCGCCAGTCTCAATTATACTACTTGTAAACAAAAGTCTCAAGGGTATCGAGCCCTTGAGACTTTGAAACATCATGGTATCCCGTCAAATTGTCCTGCAAAAAGAGGAAGATAAAATATCTTCCTCTGCGCGCCGTCTTTTTATTTGGCCGATCAGTTGATGATCGTCCTCTCTGTTTCCTTATCGAAAAGATGTACTCTGTTGGTGTCTATGGCAACCTTAATCAAGTCGCCGGACCTGGTCTTGGTCCTGGGGTTCACCCTGGCGGTACAGCTTATCTCGTCTATGAACATGTGCAGGAGAGTTTCGGAACCGAGCATTTCAACAACCTCAACCTTGGCGCCCACGATGCTGTCCGGCATTGATTCGATGAACGCATCTTCGTCGTGGATGCTTTCCGGTCTGATTCCCATAACAACTTCCTGTCCGAAATAGTCTGTGCCTTCAATCTTCTTGGCTTTGCCTTCGGGAAGCTTGATGTCGTTTTCGCCGAAGGTCAGATGGATTTCCTCGCCGCGTTTTTCAACTTTTACGTTGATGAAGTTCATCTGCGGGCTTCCTATGAAGCCTGCGACAAACATGTTGTTGGGCCTGTCGTAAAGTGCCGTAGGAGTGTCGACCTGCTGGATGAAACCATCCTTCATGACAACGATCCTGGTACCCATCGTCATAGCTTCCGTCTGGTCATGCGTAACATATATGAACGTTGTGTTCAGCTTCTGATGCAGTTTTGTGATTTCGAGCCTCATCTGTACCCTGAGCTTTGCGTCAAGGTTTGAAAGCGGCTCGTCCATGAGGAATACCTTAGGGTCACGGACTATGGCACGTCCGAGGGCAACCCTCTGTCTCTGACCTCCGGAAAGAGCCTTCGGCTTTCTGTCAAGCAGATGTTCGATCTCGAGGATTTTAGCCGCTTCGCGAACCCTTCTCTTGATATCTTCCTTAGGAGTCTTTCTGAGCTTGAGACCAAATGCCATGTTGTCAAATACAGTCATGTGAGGATAAAGAGCATAGTTCTGGAAAACCATCGCTATATCTCTGTCCTTCGGCTGTACGTCGTTTACAAGTCTGTCCCCGATATAAACCTCGCCTTCGCTGATTTCTTCGAGTCCGGCAACCATTCTAAGAGTGGTTGTTTTACCACAGCCTGACGGCCCGACAAGAATGATGAATTCCTTGTCCGCTATGTCCAGATTGAAATCGCTGACCGCCGTAACTCCGCCTTCATACTTCTTGTAAACATTTTTGAGTTTTACGCTTGCCATTTTTTCCCCTCCCATATGTTTATATACGGTCTATCCCACATCATCTATGATATCACTTACCCATAAAGCAGACTAGTACACTTTTGAACAAAATTGAAAAAACGTATTTAGTAACATTGCATAATGGAATATATTAAAAAGTATGCAGGAATTATTGCATTTTTATGCATATCGATGTATAATTATGAAATATTGAAATCCGGCCGGCCCGGAAAGCCGGTTAAAGAGGTGTGCATAATGGCTTATAAAATATTTGTAGACGGACAGGAAGGGACAACCGGACTGAAAATAAACGAACGGCTGGAAAAGCGCAGCGATATCGTTATGCTGCAGATAGACCCGGAAAAGCGGAAGGACCCGGAAGAGAGAAGCAGGCTTCTTAATGAAGCAGATGTGGCGTTTCTGTGCCTTCCCGATCAGGCTGCGATAGAATCCGTATCGCTGGTGAAAAACGACAGGACGCGCATAATCGACGCAAGCACAGCCCACAGGACCAACCCGGACTGGGCCTATGGCTTTCCCGAGCTGAGC
>JAEZJL010000273.1 GCA_023415815.1 Bacillota bacterium
GAGCGTCGAGGTATGTCCCCTTTTGACGCTAAAGCTGGTTGCGACACACCTCTCCCGCCGACGGACTAGATATAGAGAAATGTCCCTTTTGACGCTGAGCTGATTGGGCAAAGCTTTACGGCCGACGGACAAGCGTCGGGGAATGTTCATTTTGAAAGAGGTATAAATTATGTTGACAAGCAAGCAGAGAAGCTATTTAAGAAGTCTGGCGAACGGCGTGGAGCCTATATTCCAGGTTGGTAAGGGCGGCATAGGCGACAACCTCGTGAAGCAGTTCAACGATGCCCTGGAAGCAAGGGAGCTTGTGAAAGCGACTGTCCTCCGGAACTCCGAGGCAGGCCCCAGAGAAATTGCAGAGGAGCTATCGGCAGCGACCGGCTCCGATGTTGTGCAGGTCATAGGGAGCAGGTTTGTCCTTTACAAGGAGTCTGAAAAGAACAAGACTATCCTATTGCCATAATAAATGTACAGGTAACAATATATTTAACGGTCTCCGGGACCTGCCGGCATATATCGGCAGGCTTCCCGCTACCGGAGGTACAGAAGCGGCGATGTACGGATGATGCAAAATAAAGTGGTTGCCTTAACGTAGGAGGCGGTTTTATGTTAAGAAAAGCTCTGCTTCTGTTGACTGCTTTGTCTGTGGCATTCATATTTTTATCCTGTGGCAGCGATAAAAAAAGCTTCAGCACGGATAATTTCAAAAAATTTGTCCAGGATTCAAAAAAGAACGGCGAAATGTCTTACGAAAAGACCAAGAAAGGCTACAAAAGCATTTTCCCGAATATAAAAATGCGTTAATCGCGCTTCTTTGTTAGCGCATCGATGATTTCCGCATAGATCAGCTGGGAGTGCTTTTTCCAGTTCTCGCATACGAGCCTGGCGTCCGATTTGGTACCGACGGTCACGTCCAGCTGGAGCAGCGGAAAGCCGTCCTCGCTGACCTTGCAGGCTGCCGTGAACTTGTTCTCGCTCTCCGGGGTGTAGTCCGCCGTCACCTGGGACTCGCTTCGGATTTCTCTGCGCATGGCTGAAAACGTATCGTCCATTCTTGATTTCAAGCCTGCGGGTATCAAATGTGTAAAATATTCCAACGTTTTCCTGCCCGAATCCGTGATTTTATACAGGGCGCTGCCGTCGGCCTTTTCCACCGAGAGGAACTTTCCTTCGTGCAGCTCGTTCAGGTGCTGCTGCAAAAGAAAATAATTCATAAACCGCTTTTCCAGCACCAGCCTGGTTATCTGCAGATTGCTGACCGGTATGCCCAGCCTGTCGATGATATATAAAAGAATGAGCTTGTTTTCGGCGGTTTCCTTATTGCTACCAAGTGAATTCATTTTAACCTCACTATGTAATAGAACTGTCCCCTCATATTATAGCACAGGCGGGTATAATATTATATAATAAACCTGAGGGTGATAGCATGGACAATAATGAGGGATTAAGGGACAGGCTGCGCGAATGGGGAGCGTCGGCCGTAGGCTTCTCTGACCTGGAGGGCTGCCTGCCGCCGGGGCTGGCGGAGCTCAGGTACGGCGTGACCGTAGTCATAAGGCTTTCCGATTTTATCGTCGATGAAATAACGGACAGGCCTACATATACATATTTTCACCATTACAGGACGGTAAACGCGCTCATAGACCAGATAACGCTGCGGGCCATGCTTTTCATGCAGGAAGCAGGCTTCCGGGCGTTCGCCGTCCCTGCCTCGCAGACCGTAAACGACATGCCCGACGGCTACAGCGGAGTATTTCCCCACAAAACGGCCGCCGTCCTGGCAGGGCTCGGATGGATAGGCAAAAGCGGCCTGTTCATAAGCTCCGTATACGGTCCGAGGCTAAGGCTCGGAACGGTGCTTACCGATATGCCCCTTCCTGCGGCGGAGGCTGACCCGGCGCAGGGCTGCGGGAGCTGCAGAGCCTGTGTGGAAAACTGTCCGGCGATGGCCCTGACAGGCAACGCCTGGGAAAAAGGCTGCGACAGGAGTCGTATTGTGGATGCCAAGGCCTGCAGCGAATATATGAATGCAAACTTCAAGCATATCGGAAGGGGCTCGGTCTGCGGAATCTGTATGAGGGTATGCCCGAAGGGAAGACGGACTGCCGGACGGGCGGAAAAAGAGGCGGGGGTCTGAGGCCCAGGCGTCGCCGACAGGCTGTTTTCAGCTTAAAATGCATAATATTTTATAGATTTGACGGATTATGACGGATTTTCTGCCATATTTCAACAAATATATGGATAAAATTTTTTCGTAATGATAAAATTGAATTAAAAGAAAATTTGTGCATAATACATCCAAATGGGTAATAGATATGTTGCAGTATGATTTGGGTTAGGGGAGCAAATTTATTTTTGCAGCAGAATAGTTAAGGTAATACAGGTGAAAAATTGACGAGCCCGGATCCTTTTAATTACGGAAATTATTGATCTGCAAAATAAAATAAACAGGCAGGGGGAAAACAAATGATTAAAAAAGAGATCATGGCCCTTATACTTGCCGGTGGGCAGGGCAGCAGGCTGGGAGTGCTGACAAAAAAAGCTGCCAAGCCTGCCGTACTTTACGGAGGCAAATACAGAATCATCGATTTTTCATTGAGCAACTGCATCAACTCGGGAATTGACACCGTCGGCATTCTTACGCAATACCAGCCTCTCAAGCTCAACAACCACATAGGGATCGGCAAGCCCTGGGACATGGACAGGATGAACGGCGGCGTCACAATTCTCTCCCCGTATCTGAAGGAGGAGAGCGGCGAATGGTACAAGGGCACGGCCAATGCAATTTTCCAGAACATCGATTATATAGACAAGCAGTCTCCCGATTACGTAGCGATTCTTTCAGGCGATCACATCTATAAAATGAACTATTCCGAAATGCTGGCTTTCCACAAAAAAAACAACGCCGACGCCACGATTTCCGTTATAGACGTGCCTTATGAGGAGGCCTCCAGATACGGGATAATGAATACGCGCGAGGACGGAAGCGTTTATGAATTCGAGGAGAAGCCGAAAACCCCCAAAAGCACGCTGGCGTCCATGGGCGTCTACATATTCACCTGGAAGGTGCTCAGGGAATATCTCGGCAGGGACGAAGCCGTAGTGAGCTCTGAGCACGATTTCGGCAAGAATATCATACCGCTCATGCTTTCGGAGGGACGCCGAATGCTGGCCTATAAGTTCAGGGGCTACTGGAAGGACGTAGGGACCATCCAGGCCTTCTGGGAATCCAATATGGACCTGACGAAAAGGGTTCCGGAATTCAATCTCTACGACCCGCTGTGGAAGATTTATACGCCGAATCCCGTAAAACCGGCGCATTACCTCGGGCCGGAAAGCAATGTAAGAACCTCGGTAATAGCCGAAGGCTGCATGATTTACGGCAAGGTAAGGAATTCGGTCATATTCCCCGGAGTAGTCATAGGCAGGGATACCGTGATAGACAGCTCCATCATCATGTCAAACAGCAGGATTGGGGCAGGCTGCTTCATCGATCACAGCATACTGGGCGAGAATGTGAACATAGGAGACAACGTAAGTATCGGGACCGGCGACGATACGGTCAACAAGGACAAGCCGTATATTTATAATTCAGGCATAACCGTCATAGGGGAAAGGGCATCCATACCCGCAGATGTGGCCATAGGGAAAAATGTGATGATAGATATCAACGTGGCATCCGAGGACCTCAACTGCCAGCAGGTGGCTTCAGGGTCCAGCATATATAAGGGCGGTGATTACGAATGCTGAGTACAATGGGTTTGATACTGACAGGCTGGAAAAAACCGGATTTAAAGGATCTGTCCACAATAAGGTCGGCTTCCGCCATTCCGATA
>JAEZJL010000378.1 GCA_023415815.1 Bacillota bacterium
AATTTATATCTTATACTGAAGAATTTTATCCTGTACCTGTGCATAAAAATACACCCCGGCCCTCTCAATAAACGCTTCCTCATATGCTGTCGCTGTTAAATGCCCGCGGTGCCTTTCCTGTAATCGCGAGGCGTAACTCCCGTATATTTTTTAAAAACGTTGCTAAAATATTTGTAATCATTGTAACCTACCAGACCGGAAACATTCGTGATTTTTTCGTCGTTGGAGGCAAGGATGGCCTTGGCCTTCTCTATCCTGTACAGATTGAGCCATTCGATAAACGTGACGCCCTTTTCCTCCCGGAAAATCCTGCTCAGGTATTGGGGACTGATAAAAACCCTGGAGGACGCGTCCTTCAGAGTAATGTCCCTGTCATAATTTTTTTCGATGAAGCTTTCGACCTCGCTGACGACCTTTTTGAATCTGTAGCTGCTGTTTATCCTGTACATGTTGATGAATTCCCGCACTCTGTCCTTTTGCCAGTCTTTTATCTCCAGAGGCTTTTCGTATCTGCACAGCTCGTTGTCGATGATGAAGTCGATCTCGATCGATTCGCTGTCCAGCCCCCAGTAGTCCAGGATCTCCCGCATATTCAGCAGCTGGCGCATACAGACCGCTTTATAGTATTGCATGTCCTCCGCGGCAAACAGCTCGTAAATTTCGTCTATCGTATTTTCGATTTCCGGCAGCTGCGCCAGCTTGAACTGCTGCAGCAATTTGCTCTCCAGCTCCTGATATTTGTGCATGAAGGGCATATTCTGCTTCAGCATCAGATAGTCCAGGTTCTTTTTATAGGCTTCCTTCCTGTCTTCTTCGATTTCCTTGGAAATCTTGAGAATTTTATTGATGAGCTCCGCCTCGTCGAGAGGCTTGATCAAATAATCCTCGACTCCGTAAGAAATCGCCTGCTTTGCGTATTCGAATTCCTGGTAGCCGCTGATTATAATGACCCTAATGAAAGGCATCATTTCCTTGAGATTTCTTGTCAGCTCCAGACCGTCCATGACGGACATCCGTATGTCCGTGACAACGATATCGGGACTCAGCTCCTGTGCCTTCAGGTAGGCGTCCATGCCGTTATCGGCTCCGCCCGCTATCTCGATATCGTATTTGCTCCAGCATATGCCGTTAATAAGTCCGTCTCTTGTTATATCCTCGTCGTCGACAATCATTACTTTTACTGGCGGCATGAATTATTCACTCTCCAAGTGTGCCTGAGATAGTATCGATTTTATTTTTGAATGAGATATGTATCGATTATATTTTAAAACAAGCTTTGAAGCAACAAGCAATTAAACCCGTCTGGCGACTTGCAAGCCACATTTTCATTGCTTTAATCAAAGCGCCGCGATAAAGAGGTGCCTATCCGTCAGAAATACCGCGCTGCCTGTTTCGTTTAAAAAGTAACGGGCATGGCAACAATAAAACGTGCTTCCCTCCCGGGCTGGCTTTTGATCAGTTATATACCATAGCCCTGATACTCTGACATGCCCGGCCGGGCCCGGAACGCTGTCCCTGTTTGCCCCGGAGAGGAACAAATATCAGTCGTTTGCCGTCTGAGGCTATATGGAGGTGCTCGTATGAAAACTTTTATGAAAAAGGTCCTATGCGGTGTTTTTTTGGTTTGTGTGGTCTTGTCCCTTGCCGCGTGCGGCGGAAACGGGAAGCAGGTTGTTTTTACGGCAACCGTCCTTGAGAATAACGGCACGCTGATCGTCGAGCCGCCGGAGGGCTCAAACGAGCGAAGCTCCTCCGACAAAATCGCGGTGCACACCAACAACGCAGTTATACAGAACAGTGCCGGCGAAACGATAACGCCCGGCGATATAGCTGCCGGTCAAAAGGTGGAAATCACTTACGACGGGACCATAGCGGAAAGCTATCCCGCCCAGATACAGGCGAGCAAGGTCAAGGTGGCAGAATAGGGGCTTCCGCGCTGCCGAGCAGATAAGGCTTAAACGGTGTCCCGCCCCTTCAGCTCCCTGAGCAGGCATTCTATGCTCTTCTCCTCCAGCTCAAAAAAGGTCTCCCGTTCGAGTATGCCGCCCAGCGCATGGGCGTCCGAGGATCTGAGCAGCTTATAGGCCGCCAGCTCGGGGTGCTCCGCTCTGAAGGAGTATTGATCGCAGTCTTTTGACAGCTCCAGGTATTTAATGTTCAGATGCTCCGGTATCGAGCCGAGATTTGACAGCATACTGAAGGACTGCCTGTCCACATGGGCCGGAATGGCCACGCCGCCGGCGTTTTCCACCAGCGTGAAAATCTCGTCCGTATTCATCCGGGAGGCCGCCAGTAAAAGCCGCTTTATTTTTCCCGTAACCGAATCGTTCTCATCCATTACCAGCTGGCTTCCGAAAATGTCCTCCCTGTTTTCAAAGGGAGGCAAAGAGGCATATATGGCGTCCTGTACACACAGCGCGCCTGCGACGTCGGGGAAAAGGCATACAAGGTGGATTTCCTCCGAGGTCTCAATCTCCATTCCGGGCACGACTATCAGGCCTGTGCCCCCGGCGCACCTGCAGATAGCCTCAAGGTTCTCCGCAGAGTTGTGGTCGGTCACGGCAATAAAATCAAGGCCCTTTAAAACAGCCATATTGACAATGTTGTTCGGCGTCATTTCCTTGTCTGAGCAGGGTGAAAGGGCGGAGTGCATATGAAGGTCAACGGCAAATTCCATATGGGATAGGCTCCCTCCCGG
>JAEZJL010000392.1 GCA_023415815.1 Bacillota bacterium
ACGGTTATCAGGGATACTCCCGACGCTTTTGCCACATCTTTCATTGTCGCCATTTTGCTTATCCTTTTCCTTGACAGACTGAAATTTTTGTTTCTTAAACGCAGATCATGTTAGCGCTACCATTTAAAAGAATACTTATCTGGAATTATGTTGCTAATATAATACTATTCCCTTCTGCCGAGTAAGTCAATGGTTACTTTTCATATCTATGGCATTATAGTATCTATATTTAAACTTTTTACAAATAATACCTATCACAGGCTTATAGCCGAACGGCAAGAGCGTGTGCCCCCCCTTTTGGCAGCAAAATAGTGGATAAGCGCCTCCAGCAATCCGGCAAGTTTATCTATAAAGGGGTCAAGGCATATAAGCAGGGTAAAAATATAGTTAAGGCAATTGACACCGTCAGAGACATATATGGTATAGTTAAGAAGATTGGAAATAAAGGGATACAAAAAATCGCAAGCACAACCGGGAGTTTAATTGAAAACGCAAGCCGGGCATTCGGTAAAAATCCGGCTCTGGCGGTAGAAGGCGCAGGAGCGATAAGAGGCAATATCCCGGAATTAGGAAAAATCGGGATATTTAAAGCGGAAGAGACTGCGGTACAGAAGAGCTTTAAAGAAATATATAAGGATTCGGGCGCGGGAACAGGCAAGATTGAAGATGTGGCGGCAGAGGCAATTGAGAATGCAACTAATGCAATGAGCCATATGGCAATTAATAGTTTGCATTCTTTTATGGATGATTTAGGCATATTTCTGAAGAGAGAAGCTATGGATATGCCTGAATTTACCATATCCAGAATGACTCCGCCAGAGATGCTTTCGACCGATGATATATTAAAATTAAAGAGGATTAGAGATGCCATAACCGTGACAGATGACACTCTTTGTGCTAAAATACTACCAAAAAGTGTAGCAAATAAGTATGAATGTAATCTAATTGACAGCACCTTTGATTGCAGAACTGTAAGGGGTTATATTACAAGAGCAGAGGATACAAAAGGTTTAAATACCTATCAAAATTATTATGATACCGCTAGATTGGATTATAATGGCACAGAGTTTCATCCAGTAAGGGATGATTATATTTCTATAATGTATTTTAAGACCGAAAATACTAATGCTATAAAAATTCCTTACGGTGGAGTTAGCGATGCGGACCTTATCGCATTTTCAGATGCCACAGGCCTGCCAAGGTCTGAATTAGTAAAACAGCAATGGCCATTCACCGGGAATGGATTTACTGCATCTGAAAGTAGTAAGACTCTTCCCGAATTTACAACCAAAGCCGGAATGGGGCTGGATATAAACAAAGGTAAAGAATATATATACAGTCCAAATAAAAACAAAGAAGTTTTACTTTTATCAAATGATCCAAGCGATCTGAATCATGGATTCAGAGCTTCTGTAAGCGGCAATGGCTATGTAAAAAGCGTACCTAAAACTGAACTTGATGAATTATTTATGATAAGCATATTTGGTATTTATAAAGAACATAAAGTGATCGTTATTGCCGATGAGGGTGAAAATTATTTGATTGAAGGATTTGAGTATGGGCAGAATGAAAGTATTATGACCAATCTAGGATTTAATGCTGTCGAGAGAGGTATATACCAAAAGAAAATAAGCAAAAATGAACTGACAAAGATATGGGAAGAAAAAACAAACATTTAATCTGCCGCTTGCAAGATTTGATGAGCCATATTCAGTGCCAAATATAATACGACGCCTCGCCAGCATGTACTTCATAAAAAATTTGCCGGTCCCGCAAACGAATTTACAGAACCGGCAGTCCGGCGAAATCAAGCGTAAACCTTCTCAGTTCCTGCAGGTATGCAAGCGTGATGTCGGTCTTATACGCATGGTCTATTTCAGGGGCGCCGTTGGTTGGAATCCGCGGACAGGCGGTGGATGCGCCTTTGCCGAGCTATCTCCTTCAATATTTCAAAGAGGCGGAGGAATATTTTTTTCCTGCCGCCGGCATTAGGCTGGGAGCTCAATCGGTTTGCCATTGTTCATGACGGATATAGCGCCGCCCTCCAGAAGCTCAAAAGCGGCTCCGTTTTTATCAACCCTTACGTTTATGAGCCTGCCCCTGAACGTGACCCTGAAGCTGTATTCCTCCCATGAAGCAGGCAGATACGGCTCGAAGCACAGCATCCCCTTCCTTACCCTCATGCCTGCGAAGCCGTTGACAATGCACTGCCATGTCCCGGCCATATTCGCAGCGTGAATTCCATCCTTCGTGTTGTTATGTGTATCGTCCATATCCATTCTGGCCGTTTCCATAAAATAGCGGTAGGCTTTGTCATGGTCTCCGGTCTCGCTTGCCTCTATGCTGAAAATACAGGTAGACAGCGATGAGTCATGCGTTGTCACCTTCTCATAAAAATCGTAATTCGTTTTCTTTTCCTCTTTTGAAAACCTGTCGCCGAGCAAATACAGCAGCAGCACCAGATCGGCCTGCTTGCATACCTGATGCCGGTAAATGACCAGAGGGTGGTAATGCAGAAGTAGGGGGTATTTCTCCCTGGGAACGTTCTCAAAATTCCATTTTTTCCTGTCGAGAAAGCCTTCATCCTGAAGGTATATGCCTGTCCCTTTGTCATGGGGTACAAGCATGCTGTCCGCCGCCTTCTTCCAGTATTCGGCCTCTCCGGCCCCGAGGCCCGTTTTTTCCGCAAGCAGCCTGTATTCTTCCGCCGCGTGTGTCCGCATCCATTCGGCCGTTTCATATGCATAAAGCAAATTTTCTCTTGCCATTAGATTGGTATAGCAGTTGTTGTTCACCAGTGCGGAATACTCGTCGGGGCCCGTCACCATATTTATACAGAAGGCTCCGTTTTTAGCCTCGTTGAAGAAGCCCAGATCAGCCCACAGCCTGGCTGTTTCAATCAGCATTTCCGCGCCGTACCTTATCAGGAATTCATGATCCTCCGTCGCTTCCACATACTTTTTTATTGCAAAGGCAATATCGGCATTGATATGATACTGCGCCGTCCCGGCCGGAAAGTAGGCAGAGCACTCTTCCCCGCCGATTGTCCGCCAGGGGTACAGGGCTCCGCTTTCATGCGACATCTGCCGTGCGCGTTCGCGGGCTTTGTCAAGGATACCGTAACGGTATTCCAGCAGCTTTCTGGCGATTTCAGGGGTGCTGTACAAAAAGAAGGGAAGGACGTAGATCTCCGTATCCCAGAAATAGTGGCCTTCATAGCCCTCGCCCGTCAGCCCCTTTGCCGCGATATTGGTATCGCCGTCTTTCCCGGCCGCCTGGATAAGGTGGAACGCATTCACGCGGACGCTCTGCTGCAAGGCCGGATCACCCTTTATACGGATGTCGGACCTGGACCAGAAGCCGTCGAGGTATTCCCCCTGCGCCCGCCTGATTTCTTCAAAGCCCGCGCGTCCCGCTTCCTCCAGGACCTCCCGGGCCCTGTCGGCCGGTCTGCCCGCCTGATCTTTAGAGGCTGCGTAAGCTATATATTTAACCAGGCGTATATCCCTGCCCTCGTTAGCCTCAACCGTGAATACCGTTTTTACGCCGGAATCTCCGGCTTCACCTCGGACGGAATAATCATTCTCCGTCTCCAGACGGTTTTCCATCGCGCAGGCCAGGTAAAAGCCCGTGCTTTTGGTCTTCTGGACCAGCATTCCGAATGCGCCCTTCGAATGCTTCTCTTCAATAAGAAGCACTCTTCCCTTCAGTCCCGACCCCACCCGGGGATCGTTTCCCGCATTCAGGTTCGTGACATCGCCGTTCAATGCGGATACCAAGGTGACAACACCGCTGAAATTGAGCGGAGTGACCTTATAGTTTATAACAGCCAGGTGCTTGCAGCTCAGGGATACCAGCCGTTCGATCTGTATGCGGACCCTTTTTCCCTTCGGCGAGGTCCAGGTAAGGCTCCGTCTGAGCAGCCCCTCTTTAAGGCATAAAACCCTTTCATAATCCGATATGCCGCCCTCCAGCATATTGAATTCCTCATCCCCGGCGAAAAGCCTGATGATCTTTCCGTCCGTCACATTCAGCATGGTCTGGCTCTTTTCGGCAAAGCCGTACGCCGTTTCGCCGTACTTTATATATTCGCTTTCGTAAAAGCCGTTTATGTAAGTGCCGTCAAGCCCCGTCCCTTCGGGCCCGCCGTAGCCCTCCTCGAAATTGCCCCTCATCCCCAGGTACCCGTTCCCCAGAGCAAAAATAGTTTCATTCCTGTAGTTGTTTTCAATGATGAACTGCCCTTCGGCAACCTCCCATTCGCTGTATGGGTATATTGCTTTTTTACTTTTTTGGTTGGACATAATGACCTCCGGTAACAAATGATTTTAACAGCACAAAAAGCAGGGGCGGGCATTGTTTTATAAGAAAGAGCTTCGCAATGCCCGCTGACAATATTGTCGTCCCTGCAGCCAAAAGGGGCTGGCAAATTTTATTTTTACAATTATTTGGTTATTTAACGCTTCTGGTCCAATCTGTAAACCCTGGCTTCGTAAGGCTTCATTACGAATTCCGAAGGGCTCCCGTCGTCTCCGGCCGGGTAGTTGGAAAGCAGAAGCTCCGCATTATCGCCGTCCACGCCGTCCGGCAGCATGAAGACGGGCCTTCCTTCAAAGAAATTCATTATGACAAGCAGCCTGTCGCCCTCATGTTTCCTGATATATGCGAATATATTCTTATCCTCCTCAAGCAGAGGGATAAAATCTCCGTATACCAGCGTCAGGTTCTCCTTCCTCAGCCGTATCAGCTTTTGATAGTAGCAGAATACGGAGCCGGGATCCTTAAGCGCTTCCTCGGCGTTTATCTCCCTGTAATTGGGGTTCACGCCTATCCATGGCCTGCCGGAGGTAAATCCTGCATTTTCCTCCCCGTTCCACTGCATCGGGGTCCTTGCGTTGTCCCTCCCCTTAATGTAAATGGAATTCATCACCTTTTTAATGTCCTCTTTGTTTTCCCGGACGGACATATTATAGAAATTGAATGTCTCGATATCCCTGTATTCGTCAATGGAATCGAATTTTACATTCGTCATTCCTATTTCTTCGCCCTGGTAAATGTATGGCGTACCCTGCATGGTATGAAGCATGGTCGCAAGCATTGTGGCGCTCTCGACCCTGTACTGCGCGTCGTTGCCGAAGCGCGACACCATCCTCGGCTGGTCGTGATTATTCAGGTAAAGGCTGTTCCAGCCCCTGTTGCGCAGACCGAGCTGCCATCGGGTCATGACTTTTTTCAGGTCTGACAGCTTCCACGGGACGGCGTCCCATTTTCCGTTCTTCCCTGAATCCAGCTCCATATGCTCGAACTGAAATATCATGTTCAATTCGCCGCGATCCTCGTCCGTATAGAGTATGCCGTCCTCCGGCGTCACTGCCGGAGTCTCGCCCACGGTCATGATATCGTAGCCGCTCAGTGCTTCCCTGTTCATCTCCTGCAAGAATTCGTGGATACCCGTCTGGTTGAAATATAGCTCCGAACTGAAGCTATACGTTCTTTTCCCCTCGGGCGCACTGGCATGGCCGGAGGCATCCGGCGCAGCCGGTGCGTCGGGAAGGCCCTCGGCCTTTGAGACGGCGTTGATGACGTCCATCCTGAAGCCGTCGATGCCCTTATCCAGCCACCACCGCATCATTTTGTATATTTCTTCCCGAACCCCGGCGTTTTCCCAGTTGAGGTCGGGCTGCTTAACTGAAAACAGGTGCAGGTAATACTGTGCGGACCCGCTGTCCCATTCCCAGGCCGAAGGAGAGAAGAAGGAGCCCCAGTTGTTGGGCTCATGCCCGTCCACCGCGTCGCACCATATGTAATAGTCCCTTTTTCCGCTGTCCCTTGAAGCCCTGGCTTCCATAAACCAGGCGTGTTCGTCCGAGGTATGGTTGACTACAAGGTCCATTATCAGCTTCATACCTCTTTTATGGACCTCGTCCAGCAGCCTCTCCCAGTCCGCAAACGACCCGAATTCCTCCATTATACCGTAATAATCCGAGATATCATAGCCGTTATCGTCATTGGGCGATTTGTACACGGGGTTAAGCCAGATCACATCCACGCCGAGCTCCTTCAGATAGTCGAGCTTGCACGTCACACCGTTCAAGTCGCCAATCCCGTCGCCGTCGGAGTCATAAAAACTCCTTGGGTAGACCTGGTAAACCACCGCTTCCTTCCACCATTTTCTATTCATGAAAAGTCCCTTCTTTAATATATATTGTTATTCTCTCTATCCCTTTACAGCGCCGGAGGTAAGACCGGATACGATCTGCTTCTGGAAGAACAGGACCATGATTACAAGCGGCACGGTGACTACCACCACTCCAGCCGCAATCTCGCCGTAGGGGATGGTATACTGGCCCACATACATGGTTATTCCTACGGGTACGGTCCTCATAAGATCATCGGTATTTATGGTCAATGAGAATAGATATTCGTTCCATGCGGCGATGAATACGAGAATCGCCGTCGTGAACATTCCGGGAGCCGCAAGCGGCGCGATTATCTTGTAGAATGCCTGGAAAGGAGTTGCCCCGTCCATCTTCCCCGCTTCCTCCAGGGAGAGGGGTATTGTTTTGAAAAAGGCCGACAGGTACCAGACCGCCATCGGTACGGCAAAGGCCGTATATGGGATGACCAGTCCGGCGTACGAATTCCTCAGCCCCAGATTCCTGATAAATATGTATATAGGCGATATGATCGCTATCTGGGGGAACATGGATATGGCCAGCACCAGGCCCAGAATGATTGATTTGCCCTTGAAATGAAGCCGCGCAACCGCATATGCCGTAAGAGAGGAAACAACGATCGCGAACAGCGTCGTCACTCCGGCAACGATCAGGCTGTTTAAAAGATATTTTGCAAACGGTCTCACGGAGAAAATCGTAATATAGGAGTTCAGCGTCGGGTCCAGCGTAAACGGCTTGAAGGAGCCGAAGATGTCGCCCGGTTTTTTTATCGACGTCAAAAACTCCCAATAAAACGGGAAAAGAGTAATCAACGCAAAAATGCAAAGAAATATATAGAAGCTTACAACATTTCTCTTCTTCATATTCATATCCATCATCTATCCCTCCTGGCCCAACAGAGAATCTTTGCCCAATATTCTTATGTATATGATGCTGATCACGGCTATGCATAAGAATACTATGATTGAAAGCGTGGAGCCCTTGCCGAAATCCATCTGCGAGAACATCGTCTTGTAGGCGTAGATCGCAATGGATTCGGTTGAGTTGGCAGGACCTCCTCCGGTCAAAACAAATATCAGGTCGAACACCCTGAAGGCGTCCAGGGTCCTGAACAGCAGAGCGACCAGTATGGTCGGCTTAAGCAGTGGCAGGGTTATGCTGAAAAACTTTTTGACCGTTGAGGCTCCGTCGATCTGGCCCGCCTCATACAGATCGCCCGAAATGGTCTGCAGGCCCGCCAGCAGGAGCAGCGCCATGTACGGCGTCGTCTTCCAGACGTCGGCCATTATAACTGAAAAGAACGCACCGGTTTTTGAGCTCAGAAGAACCCCCGGGTTCTGGGCCAGCCCAATAGCGGCTATCCCGGCCGACACCACTCCGTTCTGCCCGTCGTACAGGAAGTTCCACATCATGGCGGACAC
Organism: Bacillota bacterium; assembly: GCA_023415815.1. Taxonomy (GTDB): domain Bacteria; phylum Bacillota; class Clostridia; order Acetivibrionales; family DTU013; genus JAEZJL01. The sequence goes on from JAEZJL010000392.1 coordinate 7,598, forward strand.
TGCCGTCGGTATGGCCCAGGGTATCAGCATACAAGCACGGGCCAGGCCCCTGCCCTTGAAGGATTTATTAATTCCCAGCGCAAAAAACAGTCCGATTAAAAGCTCGAGAAAAACGGATATGACAGTGAACCCGAAGGTATTGACAAGGGATTTGCCCAGCCTCCCCGTTTCACCGTTGGTAATTTTCAGCTCTCCGAAGAGATCCGTGTAATTTTTGAATCCGATAAAATTGGGCTTCAGTACCGAAATTTTAAGCTCCTCCATCAGGCCTGCGGCCTGGTCCGCGGGATCCCCCTTCTTTTTGCTTACCTCCTCAAGCCGGCCCTGGATGCCGTTCAAGGAAGAAAGGAAGGCCTCGGCATCAGCCTTGCCCAGCTCCGCATAACGCAGGTCCTCGTCCGATACGGGCTTGATTTTGTCAACAAGCGCCTTCGCCTTATCATAGCGGCTCGAAATGGCCGGTATTTTCTGCAGCTGCGCATTCAAACCGGCAAGCTCCTGCTTTATTTCAGGAACAATTCCTTTATTTTCTTCAGACAGGCTGCTTTCCAGCTGTCTCATCGTATTGGAGATATAAAACTGCTGGCCGAGATAATTCTCGAGATCAAATTTATAATCCAGATGTGTAGAACTCTTTATCGGGTTGTTCAACCTCAGGTCGAACATGCTGTACCAGAAGGTGCGCATGACCGGGTACAGCGCTATGACCAATATTATGACCATTGCAGGCAGCACCATCACATAGCCCAGGCCTGCCTCTGACAATTCTCTCTTCCCTTTCATAATGTCAGCCCCCATATTTTAATAAGGAAGGAGCCAAAAAGCCTTTCCGGCTTGATGGCTCCCTCAAATATATTTTATTATTTTGCCGCTTCGACAGCCGCTTTCATCTGAGTATCCATGTTCGCCACCGCAGCCTCTACTGTTTCCTGCCCTGTAAGAGCCTTGGAGATTTCTATCTGCATGATCTCTGAAAGCTTCGGATATATCGGGGATACAGGCCTCGGAACCGCAGCCTTTACAGCTTCTACGAACTGCGGATCGCTCCAGAACGGATTTGCCTTCTGTATGTCGGGATCCTGGTAAAGCGAAATTATCGTCGGCGCGCTTCCGCCCTTGATGGCGGTTATCTTCTGTCCTTCGGGACCTGCTACGAATTTGAGGAATTCCCAGGCCTCGTCGGGGTGCTTGGTGTTCTTGTTTATCATTGCGAGCCAGCCGCCCAGGCATGCCGCGGACCTCTTGTCGCCTTTGGGCAGAGCCGCTACGGCTACCTTGCCTACGACCTTGGATTTCGACGCGTCGGAGGATTCAGCCCACTGATACGGCCAGTTGCGGATAAATACCGACTGTCCCTCGATGAATGCCGTATCGGATTCAGGCTCCTGGAAGGTGGTCATATTATTAGGAATGAAGTCCGAGCTGAATATCTCCTTCATGACTGTCAGGCCCTTGATGGTTTCAGGGCTGTTGATGGTTATGTTGCCGTCTCCGTCAACAACTGCTCCGCCGTATGCGGAAATGAATTCCACCGCGTTGCAGACAAGTCCTTCATACTGTTTTCCTTGCGCTACATAACCGAATTTTGTACCTTCCTTGCCCTTGTTGGCTTTTGCCTGAGTAATCACGTCCTCCCATGTTGCGGGAGCCGAAGGGACGATATCCTTTCTGTAGAAGAACATGCCGGCGTCAATAAACTTCGGCATTGCCCAGAGCTTGCCCTTGAAGGTCGAAGCAGCCACAGGTCCGGACATATAGTCGTCCAGATTGACTCCGTCCCTCTGTACATACTGGTCAAGAGGCAGCGAGTATCCGGCGTTTGCAAACTCAGCAGGCCAGATGACGTCGCCGTCGAAGACGTCGTATTCGGTTCCGCCGGCAGAGAACGAGGTAACATACTGGTCATGCTGTTTTCCCGTGTCGGACGGCAATTCGATAAATTTAACCTTGATCTTGCCTTCATATTTCTTATTGAAATCGTCTACAATTGTTTGCGTACCAGGCGTTTGATCCTGTCCGTGCGCATATGAGATCTCTACGACCTCTGCCGGCTGGCTCTCTGCAGGAGCTGTGCTTTCGGCTGCAGGGGCGGAAGCCTCGGGAGCGCTTGCGGCGCTTTCGGCCGCGGGAGCTGCGGAGCCTGAGCCGCACGCTGCGAATGTGGATAACATCATAAGGGTCAATACAATTGCCAGTAAGCTTTTTATACCTCTCATCAATTTTTCCTCCTGATTTTAATCGTTTTACACCGGTACAAAAGAATTTTCGGCGCCAAAAATGCTTTTGTACGGATAAAAATGGATTTAACTTTACACTGATTATTCTATATTTTCAGGCTGGAAAACTTAATGGAATTTTCTATGAATTCGTTTAAAATTTCAAGAGGTTTTAAAAAATGTATTCGTTCGAATAAATATGCGGCTAAAATATATCCTTCACAATGATATCCCTGTAGTCCGTCGGCGACACCCCGACGATCTTTTTGAAGCAGGTGCTGAAGTACTGCGGGTCCGCGTAACCTGATTTTTCCGCGATTTCATACGTCTTGAGATTTGTTTCCTTAAGAAGCCTTTTTGCGTTGTTTATTCTGACCTTTGTAATATATTCGACGCACGACACGCCCTCGACCTGCTTGAAAAGCTGGCTCAGATATCCCGGACTCACGCTCACCTCTTCGGCTATGCTGCCCACGCTCAGGTCCTCCAGGGCAAAGCTCGCGTTGATGAATTCCTTGGCCTTTTCAATGAAGTTCCGGTTGACCAGCTTGCGCCTGGAATTTATAAAGTCGATTGTCGCGTCCACAGCTTCGGCCAGCTTATTCCGTATGTCTTCAAACGTATCGAAATTTAAAAGGGCCAGCGGCGCAAATTTTTTGCCGAAGACCTCCTCGGCGTTCCCGTCGAATTCGAATACCACCTCTTCAAGCTCCACTAAAATCCGTATGACGAACAGGTGTATCTGCTCGCGCTTGAAAAAGTTTTCCGAACGGAAGGAGTCGAAGATCTGGCTGATGATTCCCGTGGAATTTTCCAGACTCCCGCTTTTTACGGCTTTCAGGAGCTCCGCCTGTTTTCTGTAAATGTGCACGTCGGTCTTGCTGCGGCTTGCAGGATTGATGTCGCCTATGTACAGGATGCTGTTTTTACCGTAGACGGTCCTGAACTCCAGGGACTCCTCCGCTTCCGAATAGGATTTGGAAACCTCCGGGAGACTGCAGTATATCCTTCCTATGCCTATGGATACGGTGGTCCTCAGATAGCTGCGTATATAGTCCTGGATTTCCTGCAGCACGGCGTAAACGGTCGAAAGGTAGTTGGCCGGCTGTTCATCGAACCAGAACAACAGGCCTATTTCATTCCGCTTTTCCTCAAAAGCGGCAAAATGTCCTTTGATCTTTTCGAGGACCTCCTCCGCAATATTCTGTATGGCAAATTTGTAAAGATTCTGGTCGTCCTCGTTGGATCTCTCGGCAAACAGAAAATAGTCGTCCAGGCTGATAATCATGCAGAAGAACGCTCTGCTGCGCATATCGATGTTCAGATAGCTCAGCTTGCTGTTTATCTCTGCTTCCTTCAGATTACCCTTTACCAGATTCAGCAGAAACCTTTCCCTGAGAAGCGGCAGGCTGTCCTTGATCAGCGCCCTGAGCTTGGTGATCTGGGCCTTTTCAAGCTCGCGGTGCTCCAGATCCTTGCTTGCCTCCTTCAGCGCCTCCAGCAGCTCCTCCTCCTGTATAGGCTTGGTAAGATACCTGTAAACGCCCAGCTCTATGGCCTTCTGGGCGTAGTTGAATTCGTTGTAGCCGCTCAGGAATATAATGACGGTATCTGGCATGCACTGCCTTAGTTCTCCGGCAAATTCCAGCCCGTCCATGATGGGCATGGAAATATCGGTGAGTATGATATCGGGTATGATCTTTTTCGCCAGCTCAAGGGCTTTCTTTCCGTCCTCAGCCTGCGCCGCAACCTCATAGCCGTGCTCATTCCAGTTGACGGCGTTTATGATTCCGTTTCTTATGATATCCTCGTCATCGACAATCATCAATTTTTTATACATGCGGAGTCCTCTTGAACTATGGATAAATTTCGTATAACACTGCTGCGGCTAAATGTATACTTGCATTATATCATACGCTTATATAGAATATAAGTGTATTTTCGGGAAGAATGTGTATTTTCGGGAGGAATCCTATGAAATATAACGCTAGAATCTGGCTGGTGCTGCTTCTGATCATCGTCCTCTCCGTATCCGCCTTCGAGTACTTCATATTCAGGCTCTCCGCCAACTCGGCCGCGACGCTCGAACCTCTCGCCACGCAGGACAAAACAGAGGGTGCGCCGGAGAAAAAGACCCTGGTATTTTCCTTTGGCGGCAACGACCCGGGGGGAAGCATGAAGGCGACCACCGAAGCCTTTAAAAAGGCCAATCCTCATATTAATGTCAAAATCCAGCAGCTTCCGAATTCCACAGACTACCAGCGGAATTTTTACAAGCGGGCACTGTACTCGGGCGACAGCAGCATCGACGTATTTTTTTCGGATATAATATGGACAGCCGAGCTGGCATCCTCCGATTGGGTACTTCCCCTTGACGGCTATTTCGATGCGTCGGTGCAGCAGGAATTCCTTCAGAACGCCCTCGAAGGCTGCAAATACAACGGCAGGCTTTACGCCCTGCCCGGCAGGACAGACGTCCCCCTTTTGTTCTACCGCAGCGACATCGTTGAGGCGCCGCCGAAGACTTACAGGGAATTGATCGAGCTCTCGAATAAATACAGGTCGTCCAGCGGGCTGAAATACGGCTTCGTATTCCAGGGCCAGGCTTACGAGGGTCTGGTATGCACCGCGCTGGAATTCATATGGAATAACGGCGGCGAAGTCCTGCGGGACGGCAAGGTTGTCATTAATTCGCCCGAGGCTATAGAGGGCCTGCAGTCGCTTATAGATATCGTGAATACGGGCACGGCAACCTCGGATGTGTTTAATTTCCAGGAGGAGGACGCACGAATCGCCTTCCAGGACGGAAACGCCCTGTTCATGAGGAACTGGCCCTATGCATACGACCTGCTGACCTCCAGCAATTCAAAGGTGAACGGCAAATTCGACATCGCCCCGCTGCCAATAGGCCCCAGGGGAAAGGTCGGAAGAGGCGCCCTCGGCGGCTGGAATTACATGATAAACAAAAACACCAAGAACCTCGACATGGCCCTGAATTTTGTCGAGTACATGAGCAGCTATGAGATCGAGGTCCTCGACTGCTGCACCGGCGGGAACCTTCCGACGAGAAAAGCGGCTTACGACGACCCTAGGGTGCAGGAAGCCAACCCATGGCTGAAGGGCTTCACGAGCAGGTTCGAAAATACCAACCTGAGACCGGTCTCCCCCTTGTATTCCTCGATTTCGACGGTGATGCAGGCCAATTTCAGCAGCGCCATCCAGGGCAAAATAAGCGCGGAGGCCGCCATCGGAAATATTGAAAAGCGTTTGCTCGAGATGAACCCATCCGATAAAAAATAAGCAGCAAAAGGGATGAATATGAGAGCGTTTATAAATGACCGCTTTGACAAATTGAAGCAGAGATACAGGAACCTGCCGCTCAATACGCAGATCAGCATCATTCTGGGCTTCCTTCTGCTGGCGACGATTTCGGTGCTGACGGCAAACACCTATATCAACACCCTGAACCAGATAAAGCACAGCCTTACGAATGCAAGCCTTCTGATGCTTCAGGAAACGGCGGACAAGATAAATTCCAGGCTCAAGCTGGTTGAAAGCACCGTATTAATGATCTCGAAGGACTCCCGCGTCCTCAGCTTCGCGGAAACGTCCAACACCTCGAACGAGGGCGAGGTCGAAGGCTATTTCAACAACTGCATCGATTTCAACAAATACGATCTCCACCAGGAGGGCATCGCCTATGAAGGGAACCTCATTGACGATATCATTTTCACGACGGACAAGAACATCATCATTGCCAGGAAGCTTCATTTCACCACCTATAACGTGCGCAGCCTGTTTGGCAACGAAGCCTTTGCGAGAGCGGCGGCCAACAAGGGTAAAATGATATGGTCCGACCTTTTCTACAATGACTCCTATGAAGACCTGCTGACCGGAAGCGACTTCGAGATAGCCTCCCAATTGAACCAGTTCATGCTTATAAGCAACATAGTCAACGACAAGAATTTCAGCGAAGCCGGCTGCGTAGCTATCAGCATAAACCTATACCGGCTCTCCGAGCTCATAGACAACATTGACCTCAGTCAGAACGGAAACCTTTATATCATAGATAAAACCGGTAAAATCATAGCAAGCAAGGATCAGACCCAGCTGCTCAACAACATCGGCTTCGACGAAAAAACATCGGGCATGATAACAAACGCCGCAAACAGCCAGAACTATTTCGAAGGCAGGATCGACAGCCTGCAGCATTTCATTTTCTGCGCGCCCCTGTCCATAAACGGTTGGAAGCTCGTTTTGACGATACCTGTCCAGGAGCTGGTCAAATCCGTTTCCAGCACCCTTTTCTCAGTAACCGTGATAGGCATCATCGCCTTCCTTATCATAACCTCCGTAAGTACACTGGCCCTCAATAATTCCATATATCCCCTGAAAAAAATGCTGGCCTCGATAAAGGAGACCAGGAAGGGAAACCTTTCCCAGAAGGTCGCCGTCACGGGGTGCCACGAGGTAAACGAGCTAAGCACCGAATACAACTTCATGTTGGATAAGATAAACAGCCTTCTCGACAAAATCGTGGACGAGCAGAAGGCCATCCGGAAATCAGAGCTCAAGGCCTTTATGGCGCAGATAAATCCCCACTTCCTTTACAACACGCTCGACTCGATCAAATGGCTCATCCTGTCCGGCAACAGCAGCACGGCCTCGAAGCTGATAACCTCGCTCTCCACCTTCTTCAGGATAGGGCTGAGCGGCGGCAACGAGGTCATATCGATACTTGACGAGGTGGAGCACGCAAGGCAGTACCTCTTTATACAGAAGGTCCGCTGCGGCGACAAGATGGATTATATCATCGACGTGGACGCCGAGATAGAAAACTACAGGACCCCCAAGCTGATCCTGCAGCCCCTCGTGGAAAACGCGATTAACCACGGCCTGAACAGGAAGGAGGGGCTTGGCTTTATAAAGGTTTTGATACATAAAAAGGATGAAAGCACGATCCTCTTCGAGATCATCGACAACGGCATCGGCATGAGCCCCGAAGAGCAGGACGCCCTGAACATAAAAATAAACAACCCGCTCCTGCAGAGCACCGCAGGCAGCCACGGCTACGCCATCCGAAATGTGAACCACAGGATAAAGCTCATCTGCGGGGAGGAATACGGCATTTCATATGAAAGCAGGTATCAGCTGGGTACAAAGGTCTTTGTGACCATCCCGGCCAACCTGTGACCCTGACGCATATACGTTCTTCCATATTATGTCGGCAAATATTTGTTTACATAAGCCCGTTACAGAAAAATGCACTGCGGCATACACCGTTTCTCTACAACCCTTCCGCCGCCTTCTCTTCCAATTACCGGGACTTTTGTCAACGCGCGGTCTTGCAGAATAATACAGATTTATGGTAAATTTAAACATACGGAATGTATTATGCATGGTTATTTTGGATAATTTTAAATAATATTGTTTAAAAAAGATACCCAGTGGGTATTTTATGGATAAAAAGGAGCTAAAAAGAAAAAGTGTATCATCCCATAATATTCATACGCAAAGTGGAAACCAAGCGTTCATGCCTTTCATTTACATACAAAGATTTGGAGTGTTTTTATGAAAGAAAAATACTTTAAGCTCAAAACAGCAGCCGTAATCATCTCTTTACTTTTTCTGCTGAGCCTGTATCCTCTGAATTCTGCATTTGCCGAAAATCTGGAAGAGCCGGAAAACATACTTATAATAAATTCATACCACGAGGGATTGGCCTGGACAAAGGATGAAACCGACGGGATTGTGGATGCCTTGAAAAAAAGTAATAAAAACCTTTCCATCCTTATCGAATATATGGATTGGAAAAACTATCCTACAGACGAAAGCCTTCGTTACATAACCGAATATTATAAATATAAATATTCCGGCAAACACATCGACATGCTCATTACCACGGACGACGCGGCTCTCGGCTTTGCGTTGGATAACAGGGAGGGCCTGTTTTCCGGTGCGCCCATCGTTTTTTGCGGGATCAACCAGGGCGGTATGGAAAGCATTGTCAACGGACACCATAATCTTACGGGAATCCTTGAGGAGGTGGATCCTGCGGCCACCGTAAAAATGGCACTGGAAATCAACCCCTCCCTCAAGAATGTATATGTCCTGTTTGACAATTCGGAAAGCGGGATTTCCACCGGCAAGCTGGTCATGGACAGGATCAGTTCGGCCGATATAGGCCTGAAGCCTATCCCGCTGAACAGCCTAGCTTATGACGAGCTGATCAATGACGTGCAGAGCTATGATAAGGACAGCATTATACTTATAACCACCTATTACAGCGATGTTTACGGAAGGACCGTTGAGTTCGAGAAGGTGTCCAGGGACATCAGCGAAAACAGCAGCGTTCCCGTATACCATTTATATGACTTTGGCCTGAATAACGGCGCAATCGGCGGAGTAATGCTGAGCGGAAGGCTGCAGGGAACGAGCGCGGCAAATCTGGCGCTCCGCATACTTAACGGCGAGGCGCCGGACGACATCCCTGTTTTCTCGCCGGACGCTACGCGGAAGGTCTTTGATTATCAGCAGCTTGAAAGGTTCGGCATAGCATTGGATAAAATCCCCGCCGACAGCGAGATAATCAATAAGCCGTTCTCGTTTTTTGAAACGTATAAAGCTCTTGTCCTGATTGTTCTTGCGGCGTTTATCTTATTGACGGCCTTTATATGTATTTTATCGTTCAATTTTTTGCGTATCAGGAAGATGAAAAAGAAGCTCACCGAAAGCCACGAGGAGCTCACCCAGATATATGAGGAGCTGGCGGCTTCCGATGAGGAGCTGAGGCAGCAATTCGAAGAAATAACCGCGGTGCAGGAAAGCCTCTCCAGGAGCGAGGAGAGGTTCCGTATAGCTGCCGACGGCTCTGATGCAGTCATATGGGATTGCGAAATGCCGGCGATGCGCTACCATTTCTCGGACCGGTGGTACGAATTGCTGGGCTATGAAAAAGACGAGCTTGGCGAGGCTCACGGCGGCTGGAGATCGATCATCCACCCCGACGACGTTCCGGAAGCGGATAAGGCAAGAAACGCCCATCTGGAGGGAAAAACCCCGTTTTACAACTGTGAATACAGGATGAGGCAGAAAAGCGGAGAGTACCTGTGGTTTAATGTGAGGGGCAAGATTTTACAGGATTTCAGCGGCAATAATATCCGGTTTGCGGGATCGCTGGTAGATATAACCGACAGGAAGATGTATGAGGAGAGACTGATAGAAAGCTACCAGGAGCTTGAAGCGACCTATGAAGAGCTGACGGCGGCCCAGGAGGAGCTGAAGCAGAGATATGACGAGATATTGGCCAGCAACGAGACAATCAAGGCTAAAGAAGAAAGGCTCATGTACCTTGCGTATCATGATACGTTGACAGGCTTGCTGAATAAGCTGTCGCTATATGAAAACGCAAACAGGGACATTTTACTCCCGCAGGTCGGCAAAGCGGCTCTGTTCTTTATAGATATCGATAATTTCAAGTATATCAATGATACGATGGGGCATGCCTTCGGAGACCAGCTCATAGTCAGGGCAAGCGAAAGGCTGGCCTCACTTGTGGACGAAAGCTGCTCCGTTTACAGGCTCAGCGGGGACGAATTTGTCATAACAGCCCCCGATATTAAAATAAAGGGGGAAGCCGAGGCATATGCCTCCCGCGTTCTTGCGGGGTTTAAAAAGGAATTTGTCGTACTCAACAGCGCCATACACATCAGCATCAGCATAGGGATAGCCCTGTATCCCTCGCACGGGCACAATATGGACGAATTACTGAAAAACGCCGACATAGCCATGTACAGGGCTAAGGAATCGGGCAGGAGCAGATACGTCGTATATAATCAGCTTATGAACGAGGCTTTCATCGAAAGGGTGAACATAGAAAGGCATTTGCATGAGGCTCTGGAGAGAAGCGAGTTTGAACTGTACTACCAGCCCCAGCTGGATCTGGAATCAAACAGGATATCGGGGCTTGAAGCGCTGCTTCGTTGGAGGAGCCCTGAGCTGGGCCCCGTTTCAACCTTGAAGTTTATCAAGGCGGCAGAGGACACCCATCTGATCATACCGCTGGGGGCCTGGGTTTTAAGACATGCGTGCGCTTTTCTGAAGAAGCTCCATAAAAATGGCTATACCGATCTGTCCGTGTCCGTCAACATCTCCATTTTACAGCTTCTGCAGTCCGATTTTGTGGATATGGTCATGAATACTCTGGAGCTTATCGAGATTGAGCCCGAATATCTTGAATTGGAGATAACCGAATCGATATTGATCGAGTCCTTTGAGGTCATAAGGTTCAAATTGCACAGAATAAGGGAGCTGGGTGTAAAAATCGCCCTTGACGATTTCGGCAAGGGGTATTCCTCCCTAAGCTACCTGCGGCAGCTGCCGATGTCGACCCTGAAGATAGACAAGTCGTTTGTCGACGGCATTTCCGCCGATGATAAAAATAATATGATTACGGGACATATGGTAACGATAGGCAAAAGCATGGGGCTGTGCGTGGTGGCGGAGGGGGTCGAAAAACAGGAGCAGCTTGAATACCTGTCCCGGCACGGCTGCCACAAGATCCAGGGCTTTTTATTCAGCCGCCCCCTGCCCGAAAAAGAGGTAATGAAGCTCCTTGAGTCCAACCATCCGCAGCCGTGACCGGCGCGCGACAGTCGGGGACGGTTCTCATTTTGTCGCAAAAATTGCACAGGTTTTATTAATTTCAGGGTAATGCGTATGCCTTCCTGGCAGATTACCGTTATGCGACAATTCGAGAACCGTCCCCCGCTGTCGCAGATTACCGTTTTGCGACAATTCGAGAACCGTCCCCCGCTGTCGCAGCGTCCGTTGTAGCGGCTTCGAGCAGGAGGCTTTCATGGGGGTTCAGTTTTATGTCGAGAATGCCGTTTGCGGGAGGGAGTGAGGGAATGCGGCCGAATACCTCCGTTATCGTCCAATCGTTGGCCACTCCTACCAGGGCGGCGGGTATCGGCGCCCTGACGGGCTCTTTATGCTGGGAGCATACGACGATGAATGCCTTTTGAGCTGTGAAACGGGCGTAGGATAGGACATAGTCCTTTGCGTACAGGATTTTGAAGCCCCCGGTCTGAAGCGCATCCTCCTCCCGTTTCAGTCTGGCAAGGGTTTTGTGCAGCTCCAGGCACACGCCGTCTTGCCCGGCGGCATCCCATTCCATGGGGTACCGGCAGCCCTCCACCGTGAGAGTGTGTCCGTCTAAGCCTATTTCATCGCCGTAGTAGATGCCCGGCGCGCCGGGGAACGTGAACTGCATGATTACCGCAGCCCTGCGGCCTTCATATGCTATGCCGGGATTGTTGTGCAGCCGGGAAATGTCGTGGCTGTCATACAGATTGTATTGAAGCGATGCAAGCTGCCAGGGCAGCCGCGCGAGATGCTTGCTAAACATAGCGGCAACTCCCTCCGCCCTCATCCTCGAAGGGGGCGGCGCATATTCGCCAAACCTTTTGACAAACTCGTCGGCTTCCCCCGCAAATCCGCGTACAGGACGCCCGAAGCCGAAATAATTCATGGAGGCGTCCCATTCGTTGCCTCTAAGGAACTCCCTGTTGTCCGTCCAGTGCTCTCCCATGATGTACGCGTCGGGGTTAATCTCCTTGACACTTTTCCTGATTTCGGGCCATACCTCGTGCTGCAGCTGCACCTCGTCCCTGCGCGCAGTGCAGAAGCCAACGTCAAAGCGCCAGCCGTCGATGCTGTAGGGCTGTTTGAGCCACCTTCGCACCACCGAATCCTCCGAGCGGTATATGATATCCCTCAGCCCGGCGGAGGTATAATTCAATGTGGGCAGCGTGTCAACGCCTGCCCAGCCATGGTAGCTGCCGTCCGGTTCAAAATAGTAGTACTCCCTCTCTTTTGCATCCGGATTGTTATAGGCTCCGAATTGCTTCGGGAAGAACTCTCCGTCCCTGTTGAACCACTTATGAGCGGCTCCCGTATGGTTTATGGATATATCGAGAATGAGCTTCATGCCGTTTTTGTGCAGCTCCTCCGAAAGCTCCCTCAGAGCCTCGTCTCCGCCGAAATGGGGGTCTACCTTGAAATAGTCCAGGCAATCGTATTTATGGTTTGTCGCCGCATAAAAAATCGGATTGAGATAGAGGGCATTGACTCCCAGCCCTTTTAAATAGGGTATTTTTTGCTTTATCCCCTCAAGGTCCCCGCCGAAGAAGTCAAGACAAAAGGCCTCCCGGTATTCGCCCACCTTTGCGTCCCAGTCCTTTCTAATCGCCGGATGCCCGTCAAACATGTATTCGCCGTCCTGCACGTCGTTGTCCGGGTTGCCGTTGCAGAACCTGTCGGGGAATATCTGGTAGAAAACCGCCTCCCTTATCCATTCAGGGTCGTCAAACCCGGCCAGGATCCTGAAGTCGTATTCCTCGGAAGGCGGATAATCCGTGACCTCCAGCTGATTATAATAATACAGCTCCCGCCCGGTACTGATTATGAAATGGTAATTGATATCAGCCTGTGATATCCTGAGCTCGCATTTGTAATATGTAAAAACGCCTGTTTTCCCATCCTCCGGCATATGCGCGCAGATTTCCGCGCCATTGCAGACACAGCGCAGGAT
>JAEZJL010000386.1 GCA_023415815.1 Bacillota bacterium
AATTCATGGATTCCTGCGAGCTGACGAGGTACGACCAGCTGGAAGCGGACTTTCAGAAAACTGATTCCTTTGTAGGGCTTGCCATAGACTATGAAGAGCTCTATGGCAAGCTGGAGGAATGCCTGACTGAAGACCAGCTGAAGCTGCTGAAGCAGCTTGAGGACGTCCTAAACAACATCGGCATAGAGCGGGGCTTCGCCTTCTACAAAAACGGCTTCATGGACGCTGCCGATATCATCCAGCTTGTGATGGGCAGCCGGAAGGACATCAAGCTCAATGTTCAGATCGTTTGATTTTGCCGGCGGATAACGGAGGCGCCTGTATCATTTTACAAGGCGCCTTCAAGCTTTGCCCGGGGCAAGCCGGGACGATTTTGGCCTGCGGCCCTTTTATTTTCCATTGATTGGATTTTGTATCAGCACATTTTGCGGCGGGCTCATTTGCCCGCTCGTATTACAAAAAAGAACTATCCTTCGGCCCAATGTCAAAGCTTAAATTTTTGCTTTGATTTCATTAGCCATTTAGCAAAGCATTTTAATAGATTGTGTCTGTATGGCTTATCCTTTCACCTACGGCAATTAATACATTTGCAAGTCTACCGGTGTTTCAACAAAGCATTAACATGGTTATCAATTTGTGGTTTCATACTTTCAAGAACATCTGGTGCTGCTGTTAAATTGCTTTCTGGAACTTCAATGCAATTCTCCCACCATATCGGCGGTATAATACTTCCATGAAAATAATGCTTACATGCACTACACCATATCCAAATCCCGCCGATTTTATTTAATCCTCTACTGTTAAAGTATAGATGCACATCCTTTTCATTACATATTGGACAACTTTCCGGAAAGCTTGTTGATTTATTTTCTCCGATATTGTCGATTACAATTTGCAGTTTGTCCTCAATCTGTCCGTTATTAGCATTCCACATAATATCACCTTAATCCTTTAATAAATGCTTCTAATGCGTCACCGGCTGAATAGGCAGAGCTTTCTGGAGCCATCCCACCTTTTAGCCAGCTTCTTGCATGATTTAATTCATGTGCTATCGTATCAGCCAGCGTAGATTCCTCTGCAAACGCCGATGGTCCAACTTGAATAACTGTTGGATTAAGCTTAGTTGATTTACCTAGCGCCTTTAAATTTGGGTTAAACTCAATATTAATTGTTTGACCCGCCCCCCTCAAATTAATGCCATATTTTGCAGCAACTTCATTTGCATATCGCTCTGGATTTAATGCCATATCAAGTGTCTTTTCCATTGGTTGCACATTTTTACCAACAGCATATCTCACACCAGAACTAGCCGTTTCTTCAACTGCATCCTCAACCTTATTTATCCCTGCGGCCGGATCCCGGTATGCCGCGTAAAAGCTCTTTTGCACCGGGGCCTCTTCCACCTTCGGTATCCCGGCTTTCCTGAAATCCGAAAGGCTTCCTTCGAATATCCCTGCGCCTTCTGCCGCCAGTTTAGGGCTTTTACCGAATGCACGGCTTGCGCTTTCGATTAAATTCGAGGCTTTGCTCGGGATTTTTTGTATCCCTTTATTTCCAGTTTTCTTAACTATACCATATACGTCCCCGGCCGTGTCAATGGCCTTGGCTATATTCTTGCTCCGCTTATATGCCTTAACCCCTTTATTGATGAGCTTTCCGGCAGTCGCTGCGCAGCCCAGAACCGGTATCATTGCCGCCAGGGACAACGCCGCGCTTCCATAGTCTCCCCTCAGAAGATAAATTCCTGCGTTTATGCCATCCGCTGCCTCGCCGAAGCCGGGGATCAAGCCGACAATATCCAGACCTGTTTGCACACAGTCCAGAATCATATTCCCATTCGCTTTGACATAATCCCATGCCGATTTTCCCTGGTCAACAACAGAATTAAGCCCGCTCACGGTATTGCCGTATGTACCGCCCTGTGTGGATAGCCCCTGGAGCCTGACGGACTCGCGCCCACTGCTGCTGATCCGCTGCGCGCAGAGCTCGTCGACCTCCCGGAACCTTCTCACGGTATAATCAATATGCACCCCCATTGCCTGCAGGCCGCTCTGCCTCTTAATTATCCTGCCGCGCAGGCTGCTCAGCACTTCGGCCTTCATCCTGAGCCTGCCGTCCGAGACTTGCAGGCTTGCGATGGCCTTCAAAAGGCTTTCCGCCTCGCATCGCGCTTCCTCCTGCGCTCTCTGAAATTTTCTTTTCACCTCGTCCATCCCGCTGAACGAAATGCTTATAACAGGACTGCCGATACTCAAGGACGCCGCGCTCATTGCCTTCCCCCTTTGGCGCCGGATTTGCCGTCTTCCACTCCTGTTATAAATCTATCACATGCCATTTTATTACACTAGTGCTAACATTTTCACCCACAGCATAAAAACAGGGGTGAAAATAATCACCCCTGTCCATAACCTTGTGTCCCGTAAATTTGCCTGAGCAAGCCGAAGCGATTTTCCGCCTGCGCCACAGTTATTTGATGACCCGAATCGCAAAAAAATACTCGACCTGCCTGTATCCCAGGAGTTTTCGGGTGTCCGGGCTGGTGACATGCCATAGAGCCTTGTGACCTTGACGTTGATCAAGAGCAAAGTTGTCGTGCTCGGCAATCCAGGCTTTCAAGCTGTCATATGCCCGCTTGGCCTCGCTGTAATCAAAGTCCGGTACGATCACGGTTGCATACAGGCCACCCTCAAAACCCACAATATCAAAACCCGCCGTATCCGCCTCTGTTACCCAGTCCTCGATGGCATACCACCAAACCGTTTTGCCTGAATCCTCATCATACCACATGAAATCCCTCGGGAAGAACTTATCCTTACGATTTTTATAAAGTTTGTTCCACATTTTTTCAAATCTTTTATGGTTGTCGCCGTTTTTAACTCCGGAAGTTGCCATTCTGCACGGCGGCAACTCGACGATCCGTATGTCCGCCTTTTTCTCCAGTTTTTTGGTCACTTCAAGCAAACGGCCCACGTTGGATGGATTGCCATTGTAGTCGACGTTGACGATCTGTGCTTCAATGTCCTTTGCCTTTTCATAAAGCAGTTTTACATCGCTGTCATTGTGGAAGTCAAAATTTTTTATTTGGCTGATAAACTCCAAGACAATCTCTTTCAGTTCATGCAACAGGGCGACTTCATCGTCAATGGCGTCAACCTTTTTACCCAGCACTTCCAGCACGACCTCGGAGCCGGAGGCGTCGAACACACGCCGTATGTCTTTGATGCTGACATTCAGCTTACGCAGAATCAAAATCTGCTCCAACCGCTTGACGGCGGTTTCATCGTACAGGCGGTATGCATAATCATCGCTGCGTGTACTGGTAATCAGCCCCATATCCTCGTAGTAGCGGAGTGTGCGGGCTGTTATATCATACCTAAGCGACACATCTTTAATTTTGATCAACTCGTTCATTGGAAAGCCTCCATTCATTGTTAATATGATAGCATTGAGTATACAGTCTTCCCTAACGGCAGAGTAAAGAGGATAAACAAAAATATTAATGAGCCTTTTACAAAAACGGCTTCATGGACGCTGCCGATATCATCCAGCTTGTGATGGGCGGCCGGAAGGACATAAAGCTCAATGTCCAGATCGTTTGATTTTGCCGGCGGATAACGGGGGCGCCTGTATCATTTTACATGGCGCCTCAAGCCCAAACATAGCAAAATCAATCTGCCATCATAAAATCTGCCCATTCATACGGATAGTCTTTATAATGCTCTCGCCAATAATATATTCGCTCAATATATTGCTGCTTGCGCTCCTCGACAACCCTTTTGCATTCTGGTATGCCATAGCTCCTAATGATGGCTGTTAAATCATAGATTGGAAATCCCATCGCATGTCCGTTTGCATGAACCACGCCGCAGGCTTGCCCAATGGCATGGCACAAAGCGATATCTTCAAGAGAGTCGATTTCCTTTGCCACTGCGTGAGCCTGCAAAATCGCGCGCTTCGCCACGGGCATTTTCACTTTACCGGCGGCCCAATCTTTTGATGTCAGCACAGCAGCTTCGAGTCGCTTTTCGTTCGGATAACGCTCAAACAACTTTTGAACAGTTTCATCGGCAAATTCAAATGCCCACAAGACCATTGTCCGATGATTTTGTTCTTGAATGAATGCCGCTAGATCGGCTAAAAATTCACTGTTTTTAGCAAAAAGAATCTCATTTTTTCTGTTAATTCTGTTTTGTACTTCGTTAAGCCAATTCATATTTTCTCCAGCAAATTGCCTCCGCTTTCACTCTTCTTAAAGATCAATGGCGTAAAGAACATGCTTCTTCAGAGGACTGCCCTCAATAATGTTCGGATGTTCAAATTCCATCTCTTTGACCATCCCGATTTTTTTCATTATATTTTCAGATTGGACATTTATTTTTGAGGTAAAGCTGTAGATTTTATTTAATTTCAGTGTTTCGGACCCATATTTTAAACATGCCTTTGCCCCTTCTGTTGCAAATCCATTGCCCCATGCCTCATATTTAAATCTCCACCCTATTTCAATGCAGGGGGTGAACGGCGAATCGAAGTCTGCCCAATGGAAGCCGACAAAGCCGATAAAGTCGTTATTTTGTTTTGTTTCAACCGCATAAAGGCCATACCCGCAATTTCTGAATTCAGCTTGAATTTTGTTATAAAACCCATCTGTTTCCTCTTCAGTCAGTGTTTTCGTAAAATATTTCATTACCCTGGCATCTTTATTCATTGTCCGGAATTCAATCAGGTCTTGTTCTTTCCAGTCACGAAAGACCAGCCGTTGTGTTTCAAAATAAACCATGTTCTGCCTCCTTTGAAATGACTATATCCCGCGGTTTGTTCAATGGAGCTGGACGTTAGCGGCACTGCACAATATCAAACGGATGCGCGGAATAAGCTGTGAAACAAATTGGGATTTGTCGGCCTCGTGCTATATATCACGCGTGGCACATCAGACACATTGGCAGGGTTTTCACAATATTCCGGCCAACTCATGCCCGATTCCTCCGAACACAATATATTCGTGCGGAATATTCAAGGATTCTAAATATAAATGTAAAATCTCATTGTCGCAAAACAATACGTCAGCCGTCCCGACATGGATTTTTATATGCAACCTGCCGCGTATTTTTTCCGCGTTTTGCCTGATCACATGTAAAATATTGTTTTCTTCTAAGTATCTTTCTTCTCTCATCATAGTTTCATATAATTCGGCGGCTTTTTCCGGCGCTGCCCCCACAGTGCGGGAATCTTTGTGATAATAATGGTGGTATGTGCCCGCGTATGCGGTTACCGAAGCAAACAGCTCGGGATGTTTGACAGCATAATAAAAAGCCATCCCGCCGCCCATCGAAAAACCCGAAACCGATCTGTTTTCACGCGCCGCGTCCATTCTGTATTCCCCTTCGATATACGGGATGAATTCGTTAATAATCATTGATTCAACGGGCAGATTCTCGAAAGCTTCGATCACCGGAGAATTATTGGGGAAAACGGTGATCGCCCGTTTGCTTTTATATACCTTTTCCAACGGCCATATCTCGGACGATTCGTCGCCAGTCCATCCGTGAAAATGATACGCAGCCGGATACTTTTCGCCGCTTTCTTCGTAACCGGGCGGCAGATAAATATTATAGCCGACCTCGTGATTGAATAATTGGCTGTAGAATGTTTTGTGGGTAACGTTTTGAGGTGATTCTGTCGGTGGATTTATAAAATTCATTTTTTCGCCCCTCGTTTAATAAATTCTTGTTTTATCGGCAAAATCATATGATAATTGTTACCACGCTTTTCAATAACGAATGCGTTACTAATTATGAGACAACTATACCAGAATTTAGTGAAGTTTTGAATAGGGTGTTTAATGAACTTTTTTATGTTATTTAAATATGAGCACTACTTTTCCGATGTTTTTTCTGTTCAGCACCATTCTTTTTGATGCTTGACAGTCCCGGACAGGGGACAGGTACCTCGTCCCCAAATCAGTATTTTATCCCCTGCAGCACCTCTTTTTTACCGCCGCACCCGGGGTATTTCTGAAGTGTGAAGCCGGCTGCCATAAGGGCTTTTTGTACGGCAACGGATACGGTAAACGTAGAACAGGCGCCTCCGGCTTTCGTCTTTTTTCCGATGGCCGTAAGCAGCTCGGGACGCCATATGGAAGGGTTTTTTTTGGGGCTGTGTCCGTCAAGAAACCAGACGTCGCAGGATTTCCCCAAAGCATTCACCATTTCAAGCGCTTCCCCTATCCAAAGCTTCAGCTCGAGCGTCCCGAAGGCTTGCCGTATTTTCATTGAATGCCAGCCGGGCACGGTGATATCAATATTCCGGTACGCTTCCGCAAGCGTATTGATCCCCTCGCCGACCCGGTCCTTAAATCCATCCAGGATATCGAGCATTCTCTCAGGACTCAAGGGATATAGCTCAACTGAATTGTATTCGATGGAAATATTTTTCAAACCGCTTTCTCGCAGGAATTCCATCAGCGAAACTACCACACGCCCGGCGCCAAAGCCCATTTCACCGATGATAAACGGGGTTTTCGAGTCCGCCGCCGCAGTGATCCGCTCAATTAAATTGTTATTCCTGAAATAGATTTGCTGGGCTTCGTCCAGCGCATTGACCACATCAAAATAACGGTCCTCGAACCGCTCATTGACAAGATACGATGGTATCAACATAGATTAAAATTTCCTCATCCGCAGTATAGTCCCTCATAATTTCGCAGCCATAATCGCGCAGGGTTTATTTCAATATGGCTGGCAGTCCGCCCTTCAACATTTATAAGCGCGATTCCGTACTTGCATCATTATTTCACATACCGCTGAAAAAAGAAAGGCGATAATCCGTTTTTATTAAAACATTCCCATTATTTCGTCCTGAACATCTGCTCCGGATTTATTGAATTTTCCTTGGCGGTGAGCTCTTCCGGCTCAATGCTGTAAACAGCCACCCCTTTGTTGTCCATGGATGAACGGTATCTGTCCACCATTTGACGGGAAAGGGGATTTTTAAAAAAGTCGGGGGTGAATTTTTCCAGAAACTTCGTCAGCGCCTGAGTTTTTTCTTCTATGTCTTTTACTAAAACCGCTTTACCGAAAATAACGACGCTCAAATATGACGTGTCGCACTTGCAGGGCACAGAATCGGTCACAGTGCCGTATTCTTCGAAGACAGTAAAGCAGACCGACGGATTTACCGCCAGAAGGTCATTTTTTTTACCGCTGCCCATCCCGTGAAGATAAACTCTCCCGTCCCAATAGATATAATTTACGGGGATGGCATACGGTTTGCCTGTCTTTTCACTCATACCCAAAATCCCAACCCTTTTTTCCGTCAGAAAGCCGTCGATTTTTTCCTTATCCTCACAAATCCTTTGCGTATACCTTATTTGCTCCATCCTGCCCACTCCTTTTCTGAAAAATAAGACTCAAGCTTATCTAAGAAATCGTACATCAATGAATTGGCCGTTTTCAGGAAGCCCTCTCCCGAACGGATCTGCTTCTCGGTCTGTACATACCTGCCGCCGGTCATCTCATTCGCGCAATGGCTCATGAGGGAGGCGATGCTCTCTTCGCTGCTCTCCAGATGGAACTGAAAGCCGATTACTAGCTCTTTGTATATGAACGCCTGATGGCCGCAGGCTTC
Source organism: Bacillota bacterium (assembly GCA_023415815.1). Lineage (GTDB taxonomy): Bacteria > Bacillota > Clostridia > Acetivibrionales > DTU013 > JAEZJL01. The sequence continues at coordinate 7,624 of JAEZJL010000386.1, forward strand.
GCTGCCGGCAATACAGCTGGCCCCCGCCCCCAGCGTGCTGAAGGTATCGCCATGCCACTGGAAAACATAAGGATTTTCCGGAAAGCCTTTAAAAAGCGGGGATTTCAGCGCTTCGGCATGAAAAGTGACGGGCAGCCAGCCGATTTCCCGTTCGGGATTTTGGGTAACCCTCCCGCCCAGGACGTCGGTAATGAGCTGTGCGCCAAGGCAGATGCCCAATACGGCCTTATCCTTGTCAATGGCTTCCCGAATGAATTTTTTCTCATCGGCGAGCCAGGGATATTTATCTTCCTCATAAATGTTCATGGGGCCGCCCATGATGATAAGCCAGTCAAACTGATCCGCGGCAGGAGCGGCTTCGCCGTTGTACAAATGGGTACCGGATAAACTGTGGCCTTTCCTGTCCGCCCATCCCGCAATGTTTGCAGGGCCTTCAAAAGGCACGTGCTGTAAATAGTGAATTCTCATCTTTCATCCCCCGCTCATCCCTTACCAATACATAACCTGCGAATTACCACACGTTCAACACCCATTCCTTGTTCTTTTTGTACTCCATGTCTGTAAACAGCGTGTTTGCCATGGCTTCCGCAAGCCACATGGCGCCTGAATACCCCACCACCGGGTAGCGGTACAGCCCCGCGCGGTCGTATGTCGGAAAGCCTACGCGCACCATTGGGACATTGTAATCAATGGACGTAAACCTCCCCTTGGAATGTCCCAGGATAAGATCAAGCTTAAGACCCTTATTCTTAATGCGGTTTTCCAGCTCCCACAAATCCGCGTTCATTACGATTTCCATGTCGTAATCGACATTCTCCTGAAAAGCCTTAATGCGGGGGTCCTTTTTATAGAATGCATTGTCGTCGCCAAGCAATAACAATACGGGCTTCATCTCAAGGTCGAGACAAAACTCCGCGAGGCCGATCACCAGATCGGCATTTCCATAGATGGCCACTTTCTTATCCGCGAGAAACAAGTGGGTGAGATCCGTGATCGCGTCAAGCGCAATCCCACGCTCGCGGACCAGGGACCCGGGAATCGGTTTGCCCGTAAGCTTTTTCACGTTCCGCAAAAAGGTGTCGGTATTGCGAATGCCAATGGGCGAGGGACCGACAATCGCGGGAACATTAAATTCATCCTCAAGGTATTGTGCCGCCTGGCCGCCCTCATACCGGTTCAGGGCAATTGTCCCCGCTGCGTTTGCCGTCCCGGTCAGATCCTCGATGGTGGTGCTGCCGTGAGAAACGTGGTTTCCATCCGGCATCAAGGGAGAATCAAAGCTCTCGATTTCAAAAAGCACCGTGGAGTCCACCTGCATTTCAGACAGCAGATGCTTGAGTGCGGTTACATCCCCGGGATTGGCCCACCCGGTGATCAGGTTGAGCTTTCCGTTGGGCTCGCCTTTTTTGGCAAAATAGCTCACGAAATCCTTCACCGCACAGTCATATCCGCTCACCATGCTTCCCTTGAAGCTGGGTGAATGTACCGGAATGAGATGGACCTCCCTTCCGGCAAACTTCCTTTTCAGAAGCCCGCTGTTGAGCTTCTTGATGACCCCGTCGATATCGTCCCCGATGATCTCCGTAGAGCATGTTGTAATGATGGGCACGACCTTCACATGGGGATAACGCATCAGAAGCACATCCACCGCTTCCTCTACGCGATTGAGGGCGCCGAACACCGCGCCGTCCTCGTGAAGGGATGAAGACGCCAGTTCAAAGCTTTCCTTGAAATGCTGCGAGAACAGCAGGCGTACAAACATGACGCAGCCCTGTCCTCCGTGTACGATCCCTATACAATCCTTTATCCCTATGCTGGCATACTGCGCGCCGCAGGGCTGGCATGTAAATATAGGATTGATGACGCCGGCGCGTTCTTTATCTTTTAATTCACAAGACATACGATCATTCCTTCCTAATAAAGTGGGACCTTGAGCTCTTCATTCAATGAGGCCGTAATTGTTAAAAAATCCATGCGGTCTTTCAGTCCCTGCAGCAAAACTTTAATTTCTTCGTTGTTCATGGCGGACAGCCATGGATACCGACTTTTAAAGCCGTCGGCAAGGCAAACCGCATCCACCCAATAGCACCTGTCGGCCGGAGTTTCATTTTCCACGGCTTCTCCGCACAATATCTGCATGGTCTTCGTAAGTATTCCCTCGTTTTGCTTCTCCCTGTCCCAGGAACGGGAGTTAAACTGCCACAGGCATTTTTTCATAATGTAATCCGTCAGCTGTTCTATCTTGTCTTTAAAAATATCTTCCATTGACATCCTCACCTCCGTCATACCACTGAAAGCTGTTTTTCGGCTAAAAAGCCGGGATATGTTTTTTTGCGTAAATCCGGAACAATATCGTATTTACCGGTGTACTGCCTCAATGCCGTTGAAGAGATGATCTCCCGGCTTAAATTCTTATCGGAAACCAGCCTTTGAGTTGAAAACCCTTTATCTGCGGGTATTTCATCCTTGCTGATATCCAGATAGGAAAGCTGGTGAATCGGCGAATAGATGGCATTGTATATGTCGCGCGCAAATCTGACCCAGCCTTCAAAGCCCTTCCAGGGGCCGTTGTGATATGCATGGGCGTTAAGGTACGGCACTCTTATCTTCTTGGCGACCTCCCCGGGACGTTTTCCGGTAAATATGACGTCCGGTTTTAACATTTCCATCGCTTCCAAGCCCTCAAGTTCATTCGGATCATCGATGGCCAGGGCGCCCTCTTCACATCTGGAAATACCCTTTTCCATATCGCCCTGATGGCCGAATTTTGTATATACCGACACCACCTCGACTCCCATTTCCTCATGAATGGCATGCGCCCAGTGCCAGAGCTTGGAGCCGCCCGGCCACAGGCATACCTTTTTCCCTTTCAGGCGCTCCTTATACCAATCCAGCTCCGGCTTCCACCTGGCAGTTTCTTCATCGATGATGGCCTGCGCCCTGTCCTCTATCCCGAAAAACAGACCGACCTTCCTAAGCGAAGCCGACAGCGGCTCAAATCCAAAGCCGTCGATATCCAGACGGGGAGTCCCATATTTCACTCTGAGCTCATTGCAGATATATTCGGCGGACCGCGCGCATTCGAGTACATTGAGGTGAGCCCTGTGCATCGCGCGTAAATCATCATAAGACCCGTTGCCGGTAAAGGTGGACAGGACCTGAATGCCCATCCTCTTGAAATAGTCCAGCATAACCTCCTGGTCGCCCTGAATATTGTATTCACCGACATAGTTGATCACATAGTCGCTGGTGATTTTCGGCTCAACAGTCCCAACCTTCTGCTTTATCCACGCGATATTGATCTTGTGGTGTCCTCCCGATTGGCTCGGGCCGCCGAAGCCGGGAGAATTGCACACAAAGATATCCACGTCGGGCATTTCATCCATGACCTCCTGGGCAACGGCATTGATATCGTCCCCAATCAGCGCGGAAGCACAGGTCTGGTAGATCGTCATCCTTTTAATCTCCGGAAATGCTTTAAATGCTTCGATAATATTCTTCTTGAGCACCTTCTCCGCCCCGAACACGATATGCTTTTCCTTCATATCCGTCGCAAAGGTATATTTAAGCTGGAAGTTGTCGTTATCGCTGATATACCGTTTGGTCTGCCAGGTATCATAGGTACAGCCTACCGGTCCGTGACTGATATGAATGACATCCTTCATGGGCGTGCCGATGACATGCTTTGCCCCGCAGTATGCGCAGCCGCGTTCCGAAATAGTCCCCGGGATTGTGTTGAGATATCCCAGCGGAAGGGCGTCGGTCAGATTCTCGCCGGGGCCTTTTATAACGGCATGCTTTCTTCTCTCAGGAATGCATTTGCTGCATTCAAATTCATGGTATGGCATGGATATCCTCTCCTTTTACTTATTGAAAAGCGCCAGCCAAGTTGCTATAATGAAAAATGGGTAAATCAAATAAGCCTGGCGCAACTGGGAATATGAGATTACCCCGGCTTCATGGGTATTCGTGGTATCCATGAAGCTTTTCGTTTAACTATTCGTATCCGGGAACACCCGGAGACATAAACCACCGCCTTTCTGCACCCATCTATCCAAGCTCACCCGGAGCTTTACTGAAAAATAAAAAAGGGTAAACTTAATAGACCTGGCGCCACCGGAATTTATACTTTCATCGTCCTGCGGATATTCGTGGTACCCGCAGGATTTGAGCATTTGCGTGTCTGACCGAATAACCTGATCAAGCTATGCGTATCGTTAGTAATCGTTAGGTTTTGTATGTTTTTATTATACCACCGTCATTAACCATGTCAAGTATTTTGCAATATAATTACAGCCTTCCTTCATTAATTTTGAGAACTATTGATTTTATAGCCGTAAATTAAGGCTTCTCAGCTTCTTTGTTCGCTTATGTTGCATGTTCGCTATCTGTGAGTTGCATGGTGGTACTTATCAAGATATACTTAGTGAAGGGAGTTCATATTTCGTTCGGTTTTGTACGTTTTTAATCGGTTTCATTCCATTTGATATGATCACGCTAATTGTCTCTGCGCATCAAACTGAAGCTCTGAGCCGTCGGCCCGATATCGGGCTGGCTCGCCAGAAACAAGGCCAGGGGGATGACGTCCTCCGGCTGCTTATGCCATTCGCTCTCCATTGACTTAATTCTATTATCGGCTGTTTCGGCATTATCGTCGATGGACGTTTGAACAGGTCCAGGAATCAGTTCGTTAACACTGATGTTATATTGCATGAGCTCCTGAGCCAGGATACGCGTCAGCATCCACAAGCCCGCCTTTGAACAGGAATAGGCCGCTCCTCCCGCATATCCGCGGTGTCCGAGCCCTGAGCCAATGGTGATGATCTTTCCTGCGCCCCGCCGCTTCAGGAATGGAATCGCTGCATGGGCGCAATAATACGCGCCGGACAGATTTACATCAAAGGTTCTCATCCAGTTTTCCGGATTGCTGTTTTCAATCGTTTCCCGGTCATAGTTCGCGCCTGCGTTGATGACCAGGATGTCGACGCCTCCGAAATACCCGGCGGCCCTTTCAAACATGTTACTGACCGATTCAATGCAGGTTACGTCTGTTTTGACCGCGATTGCCCTTTCTCCCAGGCCTGATATTTCATTTGCGGTTTCCTCAATTTCTTCCGCCGTCCGCGCAGCACAGACAAGACCGGCTCCCGCCTTTGCATACGCAACGGCTATCGCCTTCCCTATGCCGCGCCCCGCTCCGGTGACGACCGCAACCTTGCCTTTTAAGACCTTCCCGTTCTGCTCCATAATCACTCCTGCAAAAATCAAGTATTTTTGCATTGATTATACAACATTCGCCTGGCACAGTCCAAACAAATTGCCTTCCGGACGAACAAGGGGACAGTCTTTACTTTGCCCGAGAGAAGATGATCCACGAAATTGCAGCCGGTCAAATTTGTGAGGTCTAGCCCCCCTGGCGGTGAGGGCAATTCCGGACCTGGTGCCAGTCCGGACATGAAAAAAGCGCCGCAGTTTTTGTAGCGCTGATTAAACACAACTGAATATTTCCAGGAGGATGTAAACTCAAGTACCGTTCAGGACACTTTACCTGTATTCAACCTCGCAACTCCAACCAGGGTGTTTTTCGTTAAGCCTATTAAGTAAATTTTTCATTAAAATTGCATCGTCCGGAATAGTTTTTTCAACATTTTCCCAGCCTAAGAGAATTAACTTTTTTGGCATTTCAACTAAGCCGGTTATTGCATCCCAAAATGCATCCCAATTCATTCCATAAAAATCCGGAAAGTCAAGATTCTTCTTCAACAGACTATGTAGTTGTTTTGAATTGGTAATATTAGCAACATCAATTGTTACTGATTCTGCTCTGTCATCGTTTTGCTCATTGTTAATCATTTTTACCTCCTATTTCCATGTACCTATACTATGAACTGTCCCATAATAGCAAGCGGGGACGTCAGACTGTGTGAAAAACAATAAATGTAAAATCACCTCAAAGCCCTCATGATATCTAGGTTTTGAGGTGATTTTTTGTATGGAATATGGTATAATTATGG
>JAEZJL010000172.1 GCA_023415815.1 Bacillota bacterium
CGCTGGGATCGTTCACAACAGCCTGATAAAGATATCCGAAAGCATACTGCCGGATACGCTCATCATGATTTCAACCATCCTGAACGCCAAGCTCAGCGGGTTGACCATTGAGCAGGTCAATATGCGCGTCATATCCGAAATAGCAAAAGAAGCGGGTATCTCGGGAGAGTTCCTCCTGCCCATACTTCAGAGCGCCGCCGACTGTATAAACCAGATCGACAATTCGGAGGTATACGTCGAGGGTACTACGAATATATTCAATTTTCCTGAATTCCGCGATCTTGTCAAAGCGAGGGAATTCATAAACCTGCTGGATGAGAAATCCAGCCTCGGCAGGCTTCTTGCGGATACGCCGAATGATATGGGCGTTATCGTAAGGATAGGCTCCGAGAACGATATCACCGGAATAAAGGAATGCAGCATCATAACCGCAAACTATAGCCTGGGTGGGACCTTTATCGGTTCGATAGGGATTATCGGGCCTACCAGGATGGAGTACCCGAGGGTGATTTCATCCATGAATTATATAAGAAAGAAAATCAACGAGGAAATAAACAGGCTGCTGGGCTCGGGACCAAGCGGCGACGGATAGGAGGCATTGCTAAAGTAAAATGAAGGGGAAGAAAGATAATTTGAATGCAAAGGATGATTTTAAGGAAATGAATACCGATTTTCCGAACGGGACAGAAGCGGGCAATAGTGAAGCCGACGCTGCGGGCGCGGATACGGAGGCCCTGAAGAAGGAATTCGATGCCGTAAAGGCGGAGCTCGGGGAAAAGTCTAAAAAATGCGATGAATACCTCAGCATGCTTCAAAGGACTGCCGCAGAGTTTGACAATTACAAAAAAAGGACTGCAAGAGAAAAGGAAGCCTTGTATTGCGAGGCCGTAAGCGACGCCGCAGGTTGCATCCTGCCGGTTATGGACAACATGGAGAGGGCTTTGCAGGCTTGCTCCAGGGAAGAGGACTTCAAGTCCCTGAAGGAAGGGATTGAGCTTGTAAACAGACAGTTCAAGGAAGCCATGAAAAATGTGGGAATAGAAGAAATTAAGAGCCTCAACGAAAACTTCGACCCGCAGTACCACAATGCGGTCATGCATGTGGAGGATGAAGCTTACGGAAAGAACGTTGTAGTGGAAGAATTCCAGAAGGGCTACATTTACAAGGACAAGGTTATAAGGCATAGCATGGTTAAGGTTGCGAACTAGCCAAAATTTAAATAAAAAGAGTACTGGGAGGTAAAAAATATGGCAAAAGTAATAGGCATAGATTTGGGCACCACGAATTCCTGCGTAGCCGTCATGGAAGGCGGAGAGCCTGTTGTAATACCGAACGCGGAGGGTAACAGGACCACTCCTTCGGTGGTTGCGTTTTCAAAGACGGGCGAAAGGCTTGTAGGTCAGGTCGCAAAGAGGCAGTCGATTACGAACCCTGAAAGAACGGTCATTTCGATTAAAAGGGATATGGGCACCGACAGGAAGGTAAAGATCGACGATAAATCCCATACGCCGCAGGAGATTTCCGCCATGGTGCTGCAAAAGCTGAAGGCGGACGCCGAGGCATACCTTGGCGAGACCGTGACGCAGGCTGTCATTACCGTGCCGGCATATTTCAGCGATTCACAGAGGCAGGCGACCAAGGACGCGGGTAGAATCGCAGGCCTTGAGGTTTTGAGAATCATAAACGAGCCGACCGCGGCAGCCCTTGCATACGGGCTTGATAAAGAGCATGAACAGAAAATAATGGTATTCGACCTTGGCGGCGGCACCTTCGACGTATCCATACTGGAAATAGGCGACGGAGTTTTTGAGGTCCTCGCAACAAACGGCAACAACAGGCTGGGCGGGGACGACTTCGACCAGAGGGTCATGGACTACCTGGCGGACGGCTTTAAAAGAGAAAACGGCATCGATCTGAGAAACGATAAAATGGCGTTGCAGAGGCTCAAGGAGGCATCAGAAAAAGCCAAGGTCGAGCTTTCCGGCGTGGCCACGTCCAATATAAACCTGCCCTTCATAACCGCGGACGCCAGCGGGCCCAAGCACCTCGACGTCACGCTCACAAGGGCGAAATTCGACGAGCTGACCGCCGATTTCGTGGAAAAGACCATGGGTCCCACAAGACAGGCGATGCAGGATGCCGGACTGACTCCCGACAAAATAGACAAGGTGCTGCTCGTAGGCGGCTCGACCAGGATACCGGCCGTTCAGGAAGCTGTTAAGAAATTCCTCGGCAAGGAGCCCTTCAAGGGCATCAACCCTGACGAATGCGTTGCGGTAGGCGCGGCTATACAGGCAGGCGTACTCACGGGCGAAGTAAAGGACCTGCTCCTGCTCGACGTCACTCCGCTTTCGCTCGGCATAGAGACCTACGGCGGCGTATTTACGAAGCTTATTGACAGGAATACCACCATACCCACAAAGAAGAGCCAGATCTTTTCAACCGCCGCAGACGGACAGACCAGCGTGGAGGTTCATGTGCTGCAGGGCGAAAGGGAAATGGCGGCTTACAACAAGACGCTGGGCAGGTTCCAGCTTTCGGGCATCCCTCCGGCTCCGAGGGGTATACCCCAGATAGAGGTCACCTTTGACATAGACGCCAACGGCATCGTACATGTATCTGCAAAGGATCTGGGCACAGGCAACGAGCAAAAGATTACGATAACCGCTTCGACAAACCTTTCCGATTCAGACATCGAAAAGGCAGTCAAGGAAGCCGAGAAGTTCGCGGCGGAGGACAAGAAGAAAAAGGAAGAGGTAGAGGTAAGGAACAATGCCGATTCCATGGTTTACCAGTCGGAAAAGACTCTTAAGGATCTTGGCGACAAGCTGGGCGGCGAAGACAAATCCAAGGTCGAGGCTGAAATAAACAAGGTCAAGGAGGCCCTTAAGGGGACCGACACGGAGAAAATCAAGGCGGCTACAGAGACACTGACTCAGGCCTTCTATGATATATCCGCGAAGATATACCAGCAGAATCCGGGAGCCCAGGGCGGGCCGAACCCGGGCGCAGGCTTCGGCGGAGGCCCCGGAGACGGGCAGAACCCCGGCGGGCAGGATAATGTCTACGATGCGGACTATAAGGTTGTGGACGACGACAAGAAGTAAGCGGATGGGAGTTATAACAGGCCGGAGCTGCTTTTGCGGCTTCGGCCTGTTTAAGGAAAAACATTTTTATAAGGCGCAAATTATTTTGCGGCTTATATGGCTGTTAACTTATGCTGTCATATGTTATAATAGTGCAGGCTATTTCGAAGCCGGATCTGCCGGAATTGCGATATAATGTTTTTGCGAATGGAGTTGGTTGAAGTTGGCACCGTCCAAGAGGGATTTTTACGAGATCCTTGGAGTAGAAAAAAATGCGTCGGACGCTGATATAAAGAAAGCATACAGAAAGCTGGCGAAGCAGTACCACCCCGACATGAATCCGGATGATAAGGCTGCGGAAGCCAAGTTCAAGGAAGTCAACGAGGCCTACGAGGTGCTGAGCGATACCCAGAAGCGGGGCCAGTACGACAGGTTTGGCCATGCGGGTGTGGACCCCAACGGCTTCGCAGGGGGACAGGGCTTCGGTGATTTTGATTTCGGAGGCATAGGGGATATATTCGAGAGCTTTTTCGGGGGCGGAGGCTTCGGCAGGTCCACCAAGACAAGAAACGGACCGCAAAAGGGAGCCGATTTGAAATATTCAATGGAGATTGCCTTTGAGGAAGCCGTGTTCGGAGTTGAAAAGGATATATCCATAAGCAGGCTCGAGGCCTGCGCCACCTGCGGCGGCACGGGCGCCAAGCCGGGCACAAGCCCCACCACATGCTCCCACTGCGGGGGTACGGGGCAGGTGCAGTACAAGCAGAGCACGCCTTTCGGACAGTTTGTGAACGTAAAGACCTGCGACGTATGCCGGGGCGAGGGAAAGATAATCGTAAATCCCTGCGCCACCTGCAACGGCAAGGGCAAGGTGAAGAAAAGCGTTAAAATAAAGCTGAATATACCGGCGGGAATAGACGACGGTCAGACGATATCCCTCAGGGGCGAAGGCGAGCCGGGCAGCAAGGGCGGGCCGGCCGGAGACCTTTTCGTGACGGTGAAGGTAAGGGTGCACCCCCTCTTCAAGCGGCAGGGAAACGATGTCATATGCGAGATCCCCATCACCTTCGTACAGGCGGCGCTCGGCTCGGAGCTTGAGGTGCCCACGCTCGACGGCAAGGTGAAGTATACCATACCCGAGGGGACGCAAACAGGCACGGTATTCAGGCTTAAAAACAAGGGCGTACCCTTCCTGCGCGGAAACGGCCGGGGAGATCAGTACATCAAGGTAGACATAGATGTGCCGAAGAAGCTGAATGATAAGCAAAAGGCCGTGCTGAAGAGCTTTGCCGATATAAGCGGCGACGACGTGCACGAGCAGCGCAAGAGCTTTTTCAACAAAATGAGGGACGCACTGGGGATGTAGGAGCGCTATTATGAAATGGACTGAAATAAGGATAAATACGACGGAAGAGGCATATGACGCGGTGTCGGAGATGCTGGGCTCCATCGGAGCCGGAGGCGTGGTCATCGAAGACCCCAACGACATCAGAAGGCAGATCGAAGCGCCGGGCTCGCTGGATTATGCCGACGATGAATTTCTGAGTTCGCTTGGTGAAGAGGTAGTAATAAAGGCGTACTTTCACAGCGGACCTTCAATTAATGAGCTTATCAGCCTTATCAATGAAAAGCTGTCCTTCATATCAAAATTTCTCGATATAGGCAAAGGCTACGCAGGCTGCTCGGAGGTGGACGACGAGGACTGGGCCACGGCCTGGAAAAAGCACTACAAGCCCTTCCGCATCTCGGACGGGATAGTCGTGAAGCCCAGCTGGGAAGAGTATACAAAAGAGGGCGGAGAGATCGTGATAGAGCTCGATCCGGGCATGGCCTTCGGCACCGGGACACATGAAACAACCCGGCTTTGCACCCAATTTTTAGAGAAGTATGTTTCTGCGGGCGACACAATAATCGATGTAGGCTGCGGCAGCGGGATACTCACAATAGCCGCGGCGAAGCTCGGCGCGGGCCGAATAACGGCCGTCGACGTTGACGAAGTAGCCGTGCGCGTTACGAAGGAAAACTGCGCCATAAACGGGGTTGACGCGGGCGTTACGGCACTGAAGGGAGTCCTGGCAGATGTGCCGGAAACAAAGGTTGACATAATTGTTGCTAATATCATTGCCGATGTTATAATAGAATTATCGGACGATATGCGAAATCGCTTAAAAAGCGGCGGTAGGATTATTACCTCGGGCATTATCAGGGAACGAAGGGACGACGTCCTTGAGGCTTACACCTCAAAGGGCTTTGTTATGGAGGCCGTGATGGAGCTGGGTGAATGGGTGGCGATGGTTTTCAGATGCCAAGGTTCTTTGTAAGCCCGGAAGCCGTCGATAAAAGCGCCGGGCAGATTTCCATAACGGGCGAGGACGTCAATCACATAAAAAACGTGCTCAGGCTGGCAAGGGGCGATAAGCTTGAGATATCGGACGGTGCCGGAGAAGAGTTCGGCGCCGTCATTGACAAGCTTGAAAAGGACAGGATAACCGCGCTGATTAGCGAGGTCCGTCCGAACAGTACCGAACCGCCTTTAGAGGTCACGATTTATCAGGGGATACCTAAAGCCGACAAAATGGACTATATCATACAGAAGTGTGTTGAGCTCGGAGTCGGCAGAATAGTGCCCGTTATTACCGAAAGGACAATCGTTAGGTTCGCAGGAGGCAAGGAGGCCTCGGCAAAGACGGCCAGGTGGCAAAAGATAAGCCTGGAAGCGTCCAAGCAGTGCGGGAGGGGAAGGATCCCGGCCGTATCAATTCCCATCGCATTCGAAAAAGCTCTGGAGGACGCGCGTGGTTGCGACCTGCGCATCATTCCCTACGAACTGGAAAATACAAACAGCCTGGCCCGCTGCCTTGCGGACGGAAAATACAGGAGCGCCGCCGTTTTCATAGGGCCCGAGGGAGGCTTCGCGGAGGAAGAGGTAAGAAAAGCCGAAGATTCAGGCATCTTGCCCGTTACGCTCGGCCCGAGGATATTGAGGACCGAAACCGCAGGATTGGCAGTCTTATCGATTTTGATGTACGAGCTTGGAGATATGCGATGATTAAAAA
>JAEZJL010000240.1 GCA_023415815.1 Bacillota bacterium
CAAAGCTCGCGGTTAACGACAGCTTCTTCGTCGAGTGTCCGAAGGTTACCTTTGAGCAGGCTTATCAAGCCACCATAAAGCTTGTAAAGAACGTCGACAATATTGACGCCATTGTTACCGCAAACGACTACATGGCTCTGGGAGTACTCAACGCCTTGCACGACAGCAAGATCCGAGTCCCTGAAGACATCTCGCTGGCAGGGTTCGACAATGTCGTCTTCTCATCGATCGCATCAATACCCATTACCACAGTGACACAGGACATCACCAAAATGGTTAATATAGGTGTTGACACACTATTTGACATCATCAAGGAGAATGACTTCCGAAATACGCATTCAGTGTTGGTAAAACCGGAACTGGTAATCAGGGAATCTACAAGGGAAAAAAATATATAACGGGTAATTGCAGAAAATAACGGCAGCTCATTGATCAGGAAAGCATAACCGGACGCCAGCTTACATATAAAGCTTTATTTTGTTGCGCTGGCAATTAATAACTTAAACGATTAATTTGTTTATAGTTTAATATTTTATTGCTGTTTTTGAAGGATTATGCAGGCGTTACGGTGTGAATGCCCAAGGGGTATTAACATAAAAGTCAGTCAATAATAAAAGGAGGTCTGGTTATGAAAAAACTAAGAATCGCTGCAACACTGCTGCTGGTATTGTCCATGACACTTTCGTTGATAGCATGCGGCGGCGGCACACAGGGCACAAGCGAACAGAGCACGGCAGCGCAGACAGAATCCACTCCAGCGGCCGACACCAGCGCATCCGCCAACACACCGAGCGGTGAAAAAGTGAAATTGAAGGTATCCCTTTTCAGTGACGGTCAGAACCTGTCACAAACACAAAAGGATGTTTTCAAATCCTTTACCAAGGATCACCCGAACATTGACCCTGAATTTATGTACTTAACCAGTGATACCGGAAATTGGAACGGATATCTCACAAAGATCCAGACCATGATCGCGGGCGGTCAGGCTCCCGACGTCGCAGTCCTTGGCCTGGAAGGCGTGGCAATGATGGTAATGAACAATATTGCAATGCCTATTGACGATTACGTCAACGCACATATGGATGAATACGGATCGATCCTTGAGAACATACCCGAACAATTGGCGGAAATATTTATTGTTGACGGAAAACGATATGGTATCCCGATGGAAGCAAACTCCGTTGTGACAAATATCAATATGGACAGATTCAAGGAAGCCGGTCTGGATATGCCGAAGGCCGATTGGACCATCGACGATCTGAAGGCCATTGCACCCAAGCTGTCCGATCCGAAGAACGGCAAGTATGCCTTCGGCGTCCCGACAAACTTCTTCTGCCTGCAGGCGCTGCTGTACAGCAACGGAGGCAGCCCGCTCAACGATGATTGGTCCGCAGGAGCCATCAACTCTCCCCAAAATATTGAAGTTTTCCAATTTCTGCAGGATGCCATCAAAAATGGATGGGCGCCTCAGCCCGAGCCCAGCATCAGCGATGTCCAGCTTATGACGCAGGGCCGAATCGCAATAGGCTGGTGGGGCAGGTGGGTCACGAACGACTATGTGGCAAGCGGCATCAAGAACATTTATGTCCAGACGCTTCCCAAAATGCAGAGTCAAAAGACGTGCGCGGGTTCGGCGGCATTTATTGTCCTGAATTCCACAAAGCATCCGGAAGAAGCAAAGACTCTCGCAGCCTGGACGGCCAAGTTTGACTATGTCAATACCTTTATGGCAAAAGGCTCGCTGCCGGCAAATACGGAATTTGCCGCACAGCTCTGCCCGGCTCTCGGAGTACCCCAGAACTGGGAGGCCTATACCGACGTATACAAGCAGGACAACTGGCGCAGGAGCCAGGACCCGCCGGAATACGCCGAGCTGGGCTTCGTATATCAGAAATATATGAACATCATCTATGCAGACCAAATGCCGGTCAAAGAAGCTCTTGACAAAGCACAGGAAGAAATACAGCAGGTATTCGCCAACAGCCAGTACAGAAAAGATCCTGCCTCGCTTAAAATAATCGATAGCCTGTTCAAAAACTGACGCCGCGGATGCTGATAATCGAGGGGGACCTGGTTCCCCCTCGGCAATCTAACCGGTTTTTGGCGGAACAACCGTAAAAGATTAGGGTGCTGGATTTGCCCGAAATTTGAATTCAGAAGGGATTTTGGAGAATATGAATATTGGCTATAACCGAAAACAAGCGCATAAACGTCTCCTGTCGGATAATGCTGTAAGCTACATGTTTCTTGCCCCTTCGGTATTATTTTTCACTTTTTTTGTCGCTGTCCCCATCATTCTGACATTATTTGTGCTGGGCTTTTCAAATTACAGCTTATTGTCTCCGATAAAATTTGTCGGCTTGGCTAACTACAGGGCTCTTTTTTCCGATCCTGATTTTGGGACAGTCATACTCAACACGCTTAAATTTATTTCATTCATCGCCCCCATGCACATCATCCTGGGCCTCGCCCTTGCTTTAGCCGTCCACTCGGTAAAAAACAGATTCCTGACGGGTTTCTTCAGGACGACCTTTTATTTCCCTCTGGTAGTTACCACTTCGTCGGTGGCGATCGTTTGGGGGTTTATGTTCGACTTCCATTTCGGCGTAATCGATTACTATCTCAGGACATTCGGGATTCCGCCGGTACAGTGGCTGACTTCCACCAGCTGGTCCCTGCTTGCCGTCGCCATATTCAGCGCCTGGAAGTTTATCGGCAATGCGTTTTTGTATTATCTGATCGGCCTGCAGAATATACCGGATTCCTATGTTGAGGCCGCTTCAATCGACGGCGCCAACAATCTGCAGATATTTTTCAAGGTCAAACTGCCGCTGCTCACGCCCATATTGTTTTTTGTCATCACCATTACGCTCATCAATTGTTTTCAGATGTTCGACGAACCGTACTTCCTGACCAAGGGAGGTCCCGGTGTTTCATCGCAGACCATTGCCATGCATATTTACAGAAAAGGCTTCGGAGAGTTCCAGATCGGCTATGCCTCGACGCTGGGTGTCGTATTGTTCGCAATCGTGCTGGTTGTGACGTTTATACAGTTTTCGCAGCAGAAAAAATGGGTTTCCTATGATTATGAATAATTGCCTTAAGAGGTGCAGATATGAGTGCTAAAAAGATTGGGTATCTACGTGCCCACACCGCCAAAATTATATTGATACTGGTGCTTCTGGTTTTTGCCCTGTTCATGGTCCTGCCGTTTTTTTGGGTGCTGGCCACTTCCCTGCGCCTTCCCAAGGATTCCTTCAATCTGCCGCCGTCCTTTTTACCGACGGCCTGGCATTTTCAGAATTATGCGTATGTCTTCTCCGCGGTCCCATTTGCGAAATTTATTTTTAACAGCCTCAAGGTCACGGTTGCAATCACCCTTTTCCAGCTCCTTTTTTCAGCCATGGCGGCATTCGCCTTTTCCCGGTTCAGGTTCAAGGGAAGCGCAGCCATCTTCATTTATTTGCTGTCGGGGCTGATGATCCCCTATCAGTCGATCATTATCGCACAGTTCCTTATGGTTTCCAAAATCGGGCTTGTGGACACGCATTGGGCGGTCATCCTTCCGTACCTGGCCAGCCCGTTTTCGATATTCCTTATGAGGCAGTTCATGCAGACGATCCCCAAAAGCTATGACGAAGCTGCGCTGATTGACGGGGCCGGAAGGTTCAGGATCTTCTGGAGCATCATCCTTCCGATGTCCGTGCCCTCGCTGATGGTCTGCGGATTTATGACTTTTATCTCGCAGTGGAACAATTTCTTTTCCGGCTTGATTTATTTGAATACGCAGGAAAAATTCACATTGCCTATGGGCATGCAGCTGCTGAAAGGTTATCAGTCCATCGGCAGCCTGTCCACCATCATGGCCGGCGTCATGCTTTCGCTTGTCGTCCCCGCCGTGGTATACGCCTTCGGTCAGAAGTACCTTATCCAGGGTACCGTCCTGTCCGGGGTCAAGAGCTGATGCAAGAAAGGCTGCTTATTACATTTTAAACTAATCGCAAGGAGGAGCAATTATGTTAAGAGGCTTGTATTTTATGGGCTGGTACAGGGATATGTGGAATTATCACCCCAGCCTGCCTTTGAAGAACCTGCATATGGTCGAGGACATCGTGGATATCAAGGCAAATACCCTGATATGGTCCTGTCTGGGCAGCGGCGCCATCGGGCTTCCCTACCTCGACAGGGAGGCGAACGAAGCCATTCCTCCCAGGCTCCGGCTTTACGGCTTCATGAACGACCGCGAGTTCTGCGGCGAGTGCGCCAAAAGGGGCATCGAGGTGTTTTCTGTCCTCTGGAAGGCACAGCTCTGGGAGTTCGGCGCAGAATTCAACGAGGATGAGTCGGAGCTCCTCTCGCTGAATATCCTGCGCGGCGCGTCGGAAAACAGGAAGTATCTGGGGATGAGCGAGCTTTCGACAAACACGTATCCCAAGCTTTTTGAGCCGATAGAAAAGTATTTTCCGGAAGGGCTGAAGGATTACAAGGGGAACAGGGTCGGCGATTTTCTCAAGGAATTCAAAGCCACCTCCCTGGAAGGCAGGAATATATTGTCGGCATGGCTGATGGCCCCGGAACACGACCACAAGTGCTATTCCCCATGCTCCAACAAGGAATCCTACCTGGCTTACATGAAAAAAGACGTAGAGATGATGTCCGATGCCGGAGCAGGCGGACTGCATATCGACGAGTACGACACCCAGAAGCATGTCCTCCAGAATGCGGGCTGCTTCTGCAGCGAGTGCATGGATAAATTCAGAGCCTATCTCGTCAAAAACAATATCCGCCTGCCTGAAGACGCCGGTGATATAGCGACCTTCGACTACAGACAGTATTTGCTTTCCAGAGGCTACAAGGACAAGGACCTGGTGGCGAGCAACGGCAATGACCGGTGGAATATCCCGCTGTTCCGGAAGTTCACGGATATGCAGATGGCAAGCATCGAGTGGGTGGTAAGCGAGCTTTCCAGGCACATCAAGGAGTATTCCTTGAAAACAAGGGGCAAGGCGATGAGGGTCACGGCGAACCTTTTCCAATGCTACCCCTACTCCTGGAGCTGCAAAAAGCATCTTGACCTCCTGGCCGGTGAAAAGACAAAGATCGAATTAAGGCAGGACGGCTGGTACAAGTATGCCTTCGGCTGGCTGAACGGCAAGGAATCCTGTTTTGTCGAGGACCCGAACCAATATGTCAGGGATATGCTCGAGGATATTAAAAATAACATCAACGACAGATTCATCCTTTTCGCTCTCGAACCGCTGGCCCACGGTTTCCACGTTACCTTTCCGTACGGCTCCTGGCTTCAGAACCAGGTAAAAGACGCTTTCTGGCCCGATCTGAGAGTGCTTAAGAAGCTTGGCGCATGGCTCGACGAATGCGGGGACCTTTTCCCCAGGAATCCCGTGGCGGATATCGCAGTCGTCTACGATGCCTTGTCCGCGTATGAAAATATGCTGACGGAACCCGAGGAGGAAAAAAAGGTCGAAGCGGAATTTGCCGAGGGCGAGGAGCTGGGCAGGCAGGGCGCTTTTGCCAGGGACGGACAGTTCAGGAGATTTTTTGAGCTGGTCCAGAAGCTGAGTGACAAAAACGTCCTGTATAACGTCCTGTTCGAAAGTCCCGACGAGCCTCTGACAGCCGAACGTCTCAAAGCATACAAAAAAGTCGTCGTCCCGGACGCCTTCCTGATGAGCGGCCAGGCCGCGGAGGTTATCAGGGCATTTGGCAAGTCCGGCGGCGAAGTGCTTACCTTTGCGAGAAGGGTTGACGCCCTTTCATCCTGTAAAAATTATGAGGCCGGCGACATAGACCGGCTCGTCGACGAGCTGTCCGCCGACAAAGGCGTCGTCAGCGCCGCCGATTCCGGCAGGATAGGCATCGCCGTGCATAAAAGCGGCAGCCGCCTCGTTTTGCATGTTGTCAACTACAATTACAATGCGGATACGCACAGGATCGACCCTGTCGACGCCGTCTTTGACCTGGCGTTTCAGGCAGGCAGCGTAAAAGTCCACAGCTTCCCGGAAAATGCTTCTGCCTCCACTGCTGTTGAAAACGGAAGGTTAACGCTTAAAAATGCAGGAATTTATACGATAGTAGAGCTCTAGCACCATATTTTATAACCATCACATTTTTTGACATGAATATAAACAGGAAGGACCTGAGTTAATGAAGAGATCAGAGCTGAACGAAATTATTAAGAACGCGATCGAATTTATGGACAGTAAAAACATCCCCATGCCCCCTTTTGCTTACTGGAAGAAGGACGATTGGAGCAAAGCGGGCGCCGAATACAGAGAAATCGTAGACAATATGCTCGGGTGGGACATTACGGACTTTGGAAGCGGTGATTTCAAAAGAATAGGATTATTGATCTTCACCTACAGGAACGGCAATTTCAGCGATAAGGTCAAATACCCGAAGCCTTACGCGGAGAAACTGCTCCTGGTCGATGACGGACAGGAATTACCGTATCATTTTCACTGGAGCAAAATGGAGGATATCATTAATCGCGGCGGAGGCAATCTGCTTGTCGAATTGCACATGTCCGACAAGAACGGTGAATTTACGGACGAGCCCGTCGAGGTTACCGTCGACGGCAAAATTGTCGCCGCCCGGCCCGGAGAAATATTGAAGATTAAGCCCGGCGAGAGTATTACGCTTTTGCCGGGGCAGTACCATCGTCTCATCGGCGAGCCCGGTACGGGAAAGGTGGTGCTTTTCGAGGTTTCCACAACGAATGACGATACGGTGGACAACCGTTTTTATTCGGCCTCGGGAAGAATCCCGGAGATTGAAGAGGATGTGGAGCCTACCTATCTGATATTTAACGACTATGCAAAATATGTAAGGCTCTGATGTCCTGAACAGGCTGAAGAGCAGCGTGCTTGCGGAGGTGTTTCTATGTCAAATGTCCATCGGATTTATTCAAAGGATGAATTGTATACGGCAGGACCGCAGCCCATATACGGGAGCGATGCTTCGGAGCTTGCCTTCCTTATCGGCGGTATAGGCACCGGAAGCTACTCGCTTGGGTCCCGCGGCGAGATGAGGGACTGGGAAATCTTCAACAAACCCGGCAAGGGCAACCGGCTGCCGTATACCTTTTTTGCGATCCATGCCCATAACGACCGGTTCAATATCACAAAGGTATTGGAGGCCAGGCTCAATCCGCCTTATTCGTCCGCAAGGGGCTACGAGTCCAACCTGGTGGCGGGCCTGCCCAGATTTCAGGCATCCGCGGTCAAGTGCGAATTTCCGTTCTATAACATTGAATTTTTTGACTCGCAGCTGCCGCTGGAGATAACGCTGGAAGCCTTTAGCCCCTTCATCCCGCTGAACTCGGATGATTCGGGCATACCGGCGGGGATCATGCGGTACAAGGTCGCAAATACTTCCGGGCAGCCCGTCAATGTGTCGGTCGCCGGTTCGCTTTATAACGCGGCCGGCTTTGCCGGCTATGATATCTGGGGTAACATGCTGACCAAAACGGACAATAAAAACACTTTTAACGATTACGGGGACATCAAGGGAATCTATTTTCACTCCGAATTATTGCCAGACGACGACCTGACATACGGCAACCTTGCTCTCATGACGTCGGACCCCGACATTACCGTGAAGCCGGAATGGCTTCACGGACAATGGGTGGACTGCGTCGAGGATTTCTGGAACGATTTCAGGGCTGACGGCCTGCTTGGATATGAGTCCGTCAACACCTCCACGCAAAGCATGCTGAAGGGTGCGGACAATTATCGCATCGGTTCTCTGGGCATCACGCATTTACTGGCCCCGGGCGAGGCGAAGGTCTTCGAATTTGTCCTGAGCTGGTACTTCCCAAACAGGAGAAGCGCCTGGGACGATGCCGGAAGCTGCGAAAGCGCCTGCAGCTGCGGCAAGGTCATAAAGAATTACTATTCCACCCTGTTTGAGGACTCCTGGAGGGCCGGCGAGTATGTCCTGAAAAACATGGACAGGTTAAGGGGCGATAGCCTGAAGTTCGCCAATTCGGTGTTTTCTTCCACGCTGCCGGCTTACATCCTCGATGCCGTCACCTGCAATCTGACAATACTGAAAAGCACCACCTGCTTCAGGATCGAGGACGGGACGATGCTTGCCTATGAGGGCTGCCACAACGACAGCGGCTGCTGTCCGGGAAGCTGCACCCATGTGTGGAATTACGCCCAGGCGATGGCATACCTGTTCCCCGAGCTCGAGCGTTCAATGCGGAGGGTGGAATTCCTGAGGGAGACCGACAGCAGCGGGCTGATGCAATTCAGAGGCTACCAGGTGCTGGAGAACAGGAGCTGGGGCTTCCTGCCGGCAGTGGACGGTCAGATGGGGACGATTCTGCGGCTATACCGCGAGTGGATTTTAAGCGGGGATGACGAATTTTTGAGGGAATTATGGCCGAAAGCAAAGCTGACCCTCGATTTTGCCCATGTTTACTGGGACCCCGACAGGGATTTTGTCCTTGAAGGACGCCAGCATGTGGATTACGACATTGAGTTCTATGGCCCGAATCCCCTGGGCTCGACCTGCTATTACGGAGCGTTGAAGGCTGCCGCCGTCATGGCAGGATATCTCGGGGATGAGGAAAGCAGGATAAAATATACTGAAAGATTTGAAAAGGGCAGCGTCCTGGCCGATAAGACGATGTGGAACGGAGAATATTACAGTCAGATACTGGAGGACATCAACGCATACAAATACCAATTCGGAGAGGGCTGCCTTTCCGACCAGGTATTCGGCCAGTTTCTTGCCCTGGTATGCGACCTCGGCTATGTAATGCCCGAGGACCATGTCAAGTCCGCGACATATTCCGTATTCAAATATAATTTCAGGGATAATTTCTTCGACCATGACAGCGTTCAGCGAACATACGCCCTGAATGACGAGAAGGGCCTGCTGCTCACCTCATGGCCGAAGGGAGGCCGGCCGGATATTCCGTTTGTGTATTCGGATGAAGTCTGGTCACGGATCGAGTATCACGTAGCCGCAACCCTGATCTATGAGGGCTTTGTCGAAGAAGGCCTGACGATCGCGAAAGCGGTAAGGGAGAGATACGACGGCTACAAAAGGAATCCCTGGAATGAATACGAGTGCGGGAACCATTATTCCGGCACCATGTCAAGCTGGTCGCTGCTCACTTCGTTGAGCGGCTTCAGGAGCAATCTCGTTGAAAAGACCATGAGCTTCGCCCCCAAAATAAACGGGGATTGCTTCAGCTGCTTCTGGTGCAACGGCAGAGCGTGGGGGACGTATTCACAGAAATCCGACCCTGAAACCGACCGCATTGCCTGGAAGATCGACGTTCTTTATGGCGACATCGGGGGTATTACGATCAATGAAGGAAGATAGGTGATTCAAATGAAAATCGTATGCGTCGGGGATGTCCTGCTGCCGCCCGAAATGATGCAGGCGGCAGCTCCGGGATTTCCACGCTACACGGATGCCAGATACTTTTTTTTCGGTCCGGCGACACGCGGTGAAATGCGTGCCTATATAAAAAAAATGGAGCTTGAGGGCCCAACGTGTGTACCTTTTCCGAAGGATATCCTGGAGGAGGTCGAGGATGCCGACGTTTTGCAGGTACACATGGTACCCGTACCGGCAGAGGTATTTGAGAGGGCCAAAAATTTAAAGCTTGTGGCGTCCAATCGGGGCGGTTATGAAAATATCGACATACGGGCAGCGACGGCAAAGGGCGTACCCGTCATATGCAACCCCGCCCACAACGCCAACGCGGTAGCCGAAATGACCGTCGGCCTGATCCTTGCGGAGACGCGTAATATCGCAAGGTGCCACGCCAGTATGGCAAAATCCGGAGAGTGGCTGGAGAAATACCCGAATTCCGGCCAGATCCATGAGCTGCGCCGTAAAACGGCAGGGCTGATCGGTTTCGGCACGATTGCGCGTATCGTGGCGAAGCTGTTGAAGGCCTTTGAAATGGATATCCTCGTGTATGATCCATATGTAAATGAAGAGGAAGTGACGGGCCTTGGAGCAAGGAAGGTTGATTTCGATACGCTGCTTGCCGGATCCGACATTGTGTCCATGCATGCAAGGGTATCCGAATCTACACGGGGAATGATGGGCGCCGAGCAATTTCCCAGGATGAAGAAGACGGCGGTGTTTATCAATACCGCCCGCTCTTCCCTGGTGGATATGGACGCATTATATGTGGCGCTGAAAGAACGACGGATCATGGGGGCCGCCATCGATGTGTTTTCCACCGAGCCGGCAAGCCCTTCGGACCCCATGCTGAAGCTTGAGAATATAACCA
>JAEZJL010000390.1 GCA_023415815.1 Bacillota bacterium
CAAGAAGCACTTGTTTGCCGCGCTGATGGAAGGCGTCGCATATACGGAAAGACTTGCCTATGAAACTTTGTATGAATTGGGATGTGAGCCGGCGAAGAGGATTTTCGTCACCGGCGGCGCGGTAAAATCAATGGAATGGTCGCAGATAAGGGCAAATGTTTTAAATACTGCCATCCTTATCCCGCGGGTTTTTGAAACAGCCATGGGGAGCGCGATAATTGCCGCGTCGGGTACTCTTTTCAGCAGTCTGAAGGAAGCCTCCTCCAGTATGGTTGGGATCAGGGAGGTACTGAACCCTCAGCCTGAAAAAGCCAAAGCGTATGAAGAGCTTTACGGTTCCTTCAAAAAGGAATGCAGGGCAAGAGGCTACAACTAATAGATCAGGGTTTACCAGGGAGGCCGGCATATTGGGCATTTATAAGGAATGTGACATCAGAGGGGTTTATAATAAGGAACTGGATGAAAACACGGCTTATGACATAGGCAGGGCTATCGGAACCAAAATGAGCGGGAAAAGCCTGGTGGTCGCCGGTGATGTACGGGTATCCACCAATTCGCTCAAGTCGGGCTTGATCGACGGCTTATACCGGAGCGGAGCCAACATAATCGATATAGGCATGGCTCCCACCCCGGTACTTTATTTCGCGAAGAATTTTTACGGGGCTGACGGAGGAATCGCCGTAACGGCCTCCCACAACCCTCCGCAATACAACGGTTTTAAGTTTATCCTGGGGGAATGGCCTGTAACCCCTGAGGACATCGGGGAAATAAAAGGGCTGGTGGGACGGAAACAGTTTATAAATGGAGAAGGCTCATTAAAAAAAATCGACGCTTCGGAGAATTATAGGAAATTTATAAAAAGCCTGACTAAAAGGTATAAACGACTAAAGGTCGTTATAGATGCGGGCAATGGAGCGACGTCGGTTTTGGCGCCCAGGATATTCAGGGAATTGGGATATGAGGTTGTCGAACTGTTCTGTGAATTTGACGGCAGCTTCCCGAACAGGAGCCCGAACCCCGCAGTGTACGGACATTTGAAAACGCTGCAGGAAATAGTCGTTGCGGAAAAGGCGGATCTGGGCGCGGCGTTTGACGGAGACGGCGACAGGGTCGTTTTTGTTGACGATAAGGGGAATGTCTCGACCAGCGAGGAAAGCTTTACGCTTTTCATTAAAGAATACCTTAAGGAAGCCCCCGGTCCTGTCGTATACGATGTCAAATCCTCAAGCATCGTGGAGCGTGAAATAAAAAAGCACAATTCCAGGCCGATAATGGAGCGTTCGGGACACGCCTTCATCAAGAGGACTCTGCTGGAGAGCGGAGCTGTCCTCGCGGGTGAGATAAGCGGACATTTCTTTTTCAAGGAGCTTGGCGGGGACGACGGGATTTACGCAGCTGTAAAAATGGCTGAAATATTAGGAAAAAACGGTATAAGCCTGTCGGAGCATGCGGGCGCTGTCGCGAAAACGATAATAACCCCTGACATCAGAGTGCCCTGCGCCTCAGAAATGCAGGAAGCGCTGCTGGCAAAAATAGCCGGTATGAGTGAAAGCTATCCGGTTTCCAGGCTTGATGGGGTAAGGGTGGAGTTCCCGAACGGGTGGCTGCTTGTACGCAAGTCGGTGACCGAGCCCTGTGTTACGGTAAGGATTGAAGCAGACGGCCTTAATGAAATGGACGGGATTTTGAACGTGTTATATGAATATGCACCCGAGCTCAAGGGAAAACATGAGTTTCTTAAGTGATAATATAATAAATGTTAAGGAGTGGTTTTAAATGAAAGCGCGATTACTGCCAATCTATTTTCAATCTGAAAGAGACGCGGAATTTGATGCACAGCTTGAGATCCTGAGAGATTTGTTTGCCGAGGAGGCCGAATTCCTGGAGCCAGCGGCATTGGGTACTTCCATTCCCGAGGTTGATGCGGTTGTCTTCCCGCAGCTGGTTGGAGAAGCATACAGGGGGATAGAAAAACTTAAAGAGATGGATGTCCCTCTCGTTGTCATTACCTCCGAATTCGGGACGGTCGCCATGTGGGATTGGGAGATCGTGACCTTTCTGAAGTCACACGGCCTGAAGGTCTTCGCCCCCTACACCCTGGAGCTGACGAAAGTGATATGCCGCGCCCTGGCGCTGAAAAGGGAAATGAAGCAGGCCAGGTTCCTGGCCTTCCAGGACAATCCGGGGAACGGCTTCCAGGGCTATATATTCAAACGCTTTTACTGGTGGGAGGACGCCTGCATTCAACGCTTCAAGGAAAAGTTCGGTATCAGCATAGAAAAGCGCAGCTTCAAAAAGCTTGCCGGGGATGCGAAGCTCGTGAGCGACGCTGAGGCCGACGCCGCCCTGGAAAGGTGGAAGCTTAGCTCGGACGGCGTATGTCCGAAGGCGCTCAGGAGCGCGGCGAAGCTGTACCTTGCCGTAGACCGGGAGATCGGCGGCGACGCCGCGGTCAAGGGCGTAGGCATAAACTGCCCCAACGAATCCATGTTCACCGATACGACGCCCTGCCTCGCATGGAACATGCTTTTTGAGGAAAAGGGCCTTCTCTGGGCCTGCGAGGCCGACATGATGTCCCTTTTGACCGAATACGTAGTAAACAAGTCGCTGAATGCACCCGTCATGATGAGCAATGTTTACCCCTTCCTCATCGGTATGGCGGCGCTGAAGCATGAGAAGATCACCGAGTTCCCGCAGGTCGCGGAACCGGAAAACCATATACTCGTCGCCCACTGCGGATACTTTGGCTTCGTCCCGAGATGCTTTGCACAGGCCTGGACATTGAGGCCGAGAGTGCTTGAAATCGTCGATGAAAACGCAATGGCCGTCGACGCCCGCCTGCCAGTCGGTAAAATCACCCTTACAAAGCTGCACCCCTCGCTCAATAAAATACAGGTGATCGAGGGCGAGCTTGAAGAATATGTCCAGTACCCGGGCTCCGACTGCAGAAACGGCGCGCTTATAAAGATCAAGGACGGCCGCAGGTTGGTCAACGACCTCTATTCCCACCACAGCTGCTTCTCCACGGGCCACATCGGCGCAGAGCTCGAAATGGCAGCCAGAGTCCTCGGCCTGGAAGCCGAAATGCTGTAAAGCGACACATGTGCGACACGGGGGACGGTTCTCGAATTGTCGCATAAATCCGGCGGGGACGTGCGACAGGCGGGGACGGTTCTCGAATTGTCGCATAAATCCACACAGAGCCGCTTCTGCGGTACGGGGAACAGTTTTCGCATTGTGCATAAAAATCCGAGCGGGGGATACTTCTCCGCCCGGATTTTACAATAATGTCCATCTGCAATGTGTCGAGAACCTGTCCTTTGATATCGCCAATCACTTTTCGCCAGGAAGACGTTAAATTTTAACCGGTCAGATAGAGGGCATGTGCAGCCATGCGACAAATTGAGAACCGTCCCCGCCTGTCGCATGCCTGCCGCCCCCAAAATGGCAGTTCCCGGGACTTAACCGAGAAAGCCTGCATTTATAAGTACATCACAAAATTCCCTGATTTATCGCTTCTGTGATACTACGGTTCCATATGGTGTAATAATAATCGAGACAATGCCCGAACCCCTCTTCTTCCCAGTTGTCTATCATCCCGAGACGCTTCTGCTTATCCGTCATACATTTCCGCCAGGCCATAGCATAAATTGCGGCGGAGGACGGTTCTTAAATATCGCACACTGGCTTCGTATACCATGAATTTTTTGCTGCCATGCTGCGGATTTGATGGGATATATTATATGCAAACAAAACTTGCGTATCGGCTTGGCGGATATTTTGTTATAATATCGATATGGCTGTTTTTATGCGTCTAATCCGATGCGGAGACGGAGGCGCGGGAGGAACTGACTCGGTGTCTGTGACCCGGATACATACTGCATTAGCAAGCGCATAAATACACAATACAAATCGCCCGGAGAGAAAATATATGAGCGAAAGACCCATGCTTTCAACGGAACTGGAATGCGGCAAATTCCTGGAATATTATTACCTGAAGGAAGAATTGACAGGGTTTTGCAGAGAAAACGGAATTTCTACAGCGGGCGGCAAGCAGGACATTACAAAGAGAGTAGCCCATTTTTTAAAAACGGGCGAAAGGCTCTCGGCTTCTGTCAAAAAAACAAATCATGCGGGCAATGCGGACGAATTGACACTTGACAGCATCATTGATAATAATTTTGTGTGCTCGGAGAAGCATAGGCAATTCTTCGAGTCTGTGATCGGCTCCGGTTTCTCATTTAATGTTGTTTTTCAAAAATATCTGAAAGCAAATGCCGAAAAAACATATTCGGATGCGGTAAATGCATGGTACAAAATAAGGGAGGATAAGAAAAACAACAAAGGCACTTCAAAAATAGAAAGCCAGTTTGAATACAATACCTATATTAGGGATTTCTTCAATGATAATAAAGATAGGCCTCTGAAAGAAGCGGTCAAATGCTGGAAGTATAAAAAAAGCCAGGCAGGGCATAACCGTTATGAGCGACAGGATTTACGCGCTATCGGTATGTGACCGGCATATCCCGCCGCGGGAGAGAATCCAAAATCCGGGACAGGGCGCTTCTCCGCCCGGCTGTATAGGCCGATTCGGCGTGAAGTCCAATGTATAAAAAGCGGGGCGGCTCAATTGCGACAGGCGGGGACGGTTCTTGATTTGTCGCATAAATCCTGTTCCGGGTGCATCCCACGCCCGGATTAATCATATTTGCACGTATATAAAATAATCCATAGCATCTTAGAATAAAAACCGATGATTAAAGCGTTTCACCAAAATCGCAGGAAATTTTAACGGAGAGGTAAAATGATTATAAAATGGTTTCCGCGGTCGTGGGTACAGATAAAAGCTTCCGGACAGGTTATTTACATCGATCCTTCGTATATGAGTTCATATTATAACAAGCATCATGGAAAAATTACTTTCTCCGGGGCGGAAGACGATGCTCTGCCGGAACCTCTCGAGAAAGGCGGCTTGATTCTCGTTTCTCATATTCACAAGGATCACTGCAAGGAAATAACGATCGACAGGCTGAGCAATGAAAATACGGTTATCCTGACCCCAAGGAAATACAAGGCGGAAACTGACGCCAGGGTAAAGTTTGTAGTGCCGAGGAGCAGATACCATTTCAATGGAATACAGGTCGAGATCACGGACGCCTACAACACTGCTGAGGGAAATTCAACCAGGAAGGTGCACAAAAGGGGAGAATGCGCAGGCTACATAATCAATATCGATGGTAAGAGAGTCTACTTTTCCGGCGATACGGACCTCATACCCGAAATGAGGGAAATGGGGGCTGTCGACATTGCCCTTCTTCCTATAGGCGGAACCTTCACAATGGATATGGATGAGGCCGTTGAGGCGGCAATTGCGATAAAGCCCAAATATGTGATACCGGTCCATCATTTAAAGGCCGATCCCTTTGAATTCAAAAGAAAACTTGAGGGAAAAGCCGACATTGAAGTGATAAATCTGACCATCGGCGAAGAGTATGCGACGGGGGACGGTTCTTGAAATGTCGCACATCGGTTTAAAACGGGAGCCTGTAAATCACTAAACAATTCATCCAAACAGGTGCGATTTTGCTACAAATTGAGAACCGTCCCCTGTCGCAGAATCGTCTCCTGCCGCGTTAAACCATCTGAAAATTATGCGACAATTCGAGAACCGTCCCCCGGTGTCGCAAAAGCGGATGATTTTGCCAGCGAATGTTGATAAAACTATTGACATGGGGAAGAAATGTGCTAAAATGAAAATGTGAGCAAGCGATTGCACAAATTTATATCCTGTATCTGCTCCGAGGGGTGATCACCGATAAGCGTCACGATAAACGACATAGCAAAAGCAGCGGGGGTATCGCCTTCAACGGTATCCAGAACGCTGGCCAACAATCCCCGGATCAGTGAAAAGACCCGTGAGAAGATATTCAAGCTCATGAAGGAAATGAACTACCACCCGAACATGATTGCGCGCTCTCTGGCAAGCAAGTCATCGAAGATCATCGGAGTGGTCGTCACCGGTTCTACGGAAAAAGCGTTTCATCATCCGTTCTTTCCCGAAATATTGAGCGGTATCGCATCGGTAGCGTATAAAAACCAGTACCAGATACTCATATCAAGCGTCAACAGCGCAAAAGAGGAAAAGCAGGCGGTCAACCAGCTGGCTAAGGGCGGCATCACGGAAGGAATCATACTTCTGGCATCAAGGGTGAAGGAGCCGTCCATCCCAGAGCTCATGAAAATCAATTTTCCCTTTGTGGTGGTCGGAAGGCCCCAGAACGAACGTGAAGTCAACTGGGTCGACAATGACAATTTTGCTATAGGCTATGACATGACAAAGCATTTTATCGATACGGGGCACAAGCGGATCGCATTTCTGGGGGCCTCCTCGGATTTTACGGTTACGCTGGACCGCATGAAGGGCTATAAAAAGGCGCTGACCGACGCAGGCCTGCCTGTGGACGAGGAATTGATCGTTGAAGGCAAGTTTGTGGACGATACGGGCTACGACCTTACAAAAGCGCTTCTGGATAAAAAAACCATGCCTACGGGCATCATATTGTGCGACGACCTGCTTGCCTTCGGAGCGATCAAGCTCTTGAACGAAAGAGGGATAAAGGTGCCCGAAGATATAGCCGTTGCAGGCTTTAACAATGTGCCGCTTGACGAATATTTTGATCCGCCGCTTACTTCGGCCGACATCGATGCCTTCAGCCTTGGAGCGAAGGCGCTGGATCTGCTTCTGGACAACATGAACAGCAAAAGCAGGAGCATCAACAGGGCTATAATTCCAGCTAAATTAATCATAAGAAAATCTACCATGAAAATATAGATATTTTTTTACCCGTTTGTGCAAGCGTTTGCGCAGTTATAAATATGCTTTTATTCCGGCTCTTAAAGAATTAAAGAGGCCGACAAATGGGCCTTTTTAATAAATTAAAATATCGAGGAGGATTTAAAATGTTTACAAGGTCGGGGAAAACGTGGACAAAAGCATTGTCACTGCTGCTGGCAGCTTTTCTGCTGCTGGGTTTGGCCGCAGGCTGCAGTGCGAAGACGGCTGCTTCGGATACCGGCAGCCCGGAGGCGGCTGTATCTGAGGATTCGCAGCAGGCGGCGTCCGGTGACGCAGAGGAATTCGCAACTGCCGAAGGAGTCACGCCGGAGCCGGGTGCAAAGCTCAAAATATGGGGGCCCGATCCCGCAAACGGCAATGATAACAGCGGACAATGGCTGCAGGATATGGCGAAGGAATTTGAAGAAAAATACGGCGTTACTTTTACTTTTGAACCGATAAACCACACCGATTCTCCGGGTAAGATTGCACAGGACGGTCCCGCCAAGCAGGGAGCCGACGTATTTTTTATGGCGCACGACCACCTTGGCGAGGTTGTTGCGGCAGGGCTGGTGTACCCCAATGAATCAACCAATGCTTCAGATTTCCTTGATTCCGCAATAACGGCCTGCTCAAGCGAAGGAAAGCTTTATGGCTATCCCACCGCGATCGAAACCTACGGTATGTTCTACAACAAGAAGCTTATCGACAAGGCTCCGGCTACATACCAGGAAATTATTGATTTTGCAAAAGGCTTCAACGATGTTAAAAATAAAAAATTCGGCTTGATGATAGAGCCCGACAATTTCTATTTCAGCTATCAATACCTTGCGGGCTACGGCGGATATGTGTTCGGCAAGGATGGGACTGACGCCAATGATATCGGCCTGAATAACGAAGGAGCCATAGAGGGCGCGAAATTCATGCAGTCTTTGAAAGAAATACTCCCGGTAAATTCGGGAGACATCACGGGAGATGTGAGAGACGGCCTGTTCAAGGAAGGCAAGCTTGCGATGCAGGTCAGCGGACCATGGTCGGTCCAGCCTTATAAGGATGCAGGCATTGATTTTGGAGTAACGCCGCTTCCGTTGCTGCCCAACGGCAAGAATCCGGTGAGCTTCTCCGGAGTACGCGGACTGTATGTGAACTCGTACACCGATTACCCTGTCGCCGCAAAGATGTTTGCGGAGTACTGCGTATCAAAGGAATCCCTGGTCAAGCTTTACAAATCTGCGGGGCAGATACCTCCGCGCAAGGATCTGATGGAAGACCCGGACATAAAGTCCGACCCATATACCACGGCATTCCTGCAGCAGGCCCAGTATTCCCAGCCCATGCCCTCCATACCTCAGATGGGAGCGGTCTGGGCACAGGGAAAGACCGCGCTTGCAAGCATATGGAACAACAATACCGACCCCAAGGAAACGCTCGACAACGCTGTAAAGCTTATCAAGGAAACGGCGGTACAGACGACGAAATAACCGGAAGCATGGAAATACGGACAGCAGCGGGGGCTGCTGTCCGTATTTTGAAAGAGCATGATAATCGAGGGCGAAAGGGGAGTTTTTCTTGAATTCTCATTCAAAAAAAGCCGGACTGCTGTCAATATTGTTTATGGGACTCGGGCAGTTTTATAACAGGCAATTTGCAAAAGGCCTGTTTCTTGCTCTGATAGAGCTGGTATACATCATCTTTTTATCGCCGTTTCTGGCGCATGGCTTGTGGGGTATAGCCACTCTGGGCGAAACGCCTCAGAAAATGGCCGGCAGTAAAATCATCCAGGGCGACCATTCGATTTATCTTTTGATTATAGGCATAATATCAATCATTCTTATTTTTATATTCGCCCTGTTTTACGTGATCAATTTCCATGACGCGAGGCTGGTCGGAAAACGCAGGGACGAAGGCGGGCAGCCCAACGGCCTGATGGATTCGCTTCATGTTTTGACGGAAAAGGGTTTCCCTTATATCATGTTAATCCCGGCGATTGTATTTACACTTTTTTTGACAGCCGTGCCTCTGCTTTTCGGTATCCTGATAGCGTTTACTAATTATTCCAGCCCGAATCATCTGCCGCCCCGCTCGCTTGTGAGCTGGGTGGGACTCGGAACCTTTATAGATCTGTTCGGATTGAATTCCTGGAAGAATACGCTGATAGGCGTCGGGATATGGACTATCGTGTGGGCTGTATTTTCAACCCTCACCTCCTTTTTTGCGGGCATGGTTATGGCCGCGTTTCTCAATTCGAACGGAGTTAAGCTGAAAAAATTCTGGCGTACGGTTTTCATCATCCCCTGGGCGGTTCCGGGCTTCATCGCCATAATGATCATGAGAAACATATTCAACACCCAGTTCGGTCCGCTGAACCAGTATCTTGCATCGTTGAATTTAGGCGGCATTCCCTGGCTTACCGAAGCTACCTGGGCAAAAATCGTTTGCATTATTGTGAACATGTGGTTTGGAATGCCCTATTTTATGGCCCTGATGTCGGGCGTAATGACAGGAATACCGAAGGATATGTACGAATCCGCCGAGGTGGAGGGCGCCGGAGGCTTCTACCGGTTCCGTAAAATCACTGTCCCCATGGTCATGTTTGCCACAGCGCCTCTTTTGATCATGTCGTTTGCCTATAACTTCAACAATTTTACGCTCATTTACCTGCTTACGGTCGGGGATCCGGTCAATAACACCTACGCCTTTGCCGGCAACACGGATATACTGCTTTCGTGGATTTATAAGCTGACGCTGGAAAGGCAGCAGTATAATCTGGCTTCCGCCGTTTCTATCATAGTGTTCGTCGTAATTGCAACGGTATCCATTTTCAGCTTCAGCAGGTCCAGGTCGTTCAAAGAGGAGGATATGATGCGATGAATACCGCGAATATAAAAAAGCTGATCATTAAGCCTTTTATTTATTTGGTGCTTGTATTGCTGACAATTCAGTCGCTCTACCCGGTGGTATGGATTGTGATTGGGTCTTTGAATCCGGGCTATTCTCTTTTCAGCACCCGAATGATACCGGAAAACCTGACACTGGTGCACTATACCGAGCTTTTTACCAAAAGGCAGTTCGGGCTTTGGTATCTGAATACCCTCAAAATCGCCTGCGCTACGACGGTTTTGGCGGTGGTATTCGTCATTGTGACCGCTTACGTGCTGTCACAGTTCCGCTTTAAGGGACGTAAGTCGGCCCTTATGGCAATGCTCGTGCTTCAGATGTTCCCGGCCTTCATGAGCCTGGTCGCCGTTTTTGTGCTTCTGAACGTTATAGGTCTCCTTGACACCCATCTCGGACTGATACTCGTATATGCGGGAGGGGCCATCCCGGGCGGCGCATGGCTTGTCAAGGGGTACTTCGACGGTATCCCGCGTTCGCTCCCCGAGGCTGCAAGAATTGACGGCGCAAGCAACAGCATGATATTTACAAGAATTATGATGCCTCTGGCGGTCCCCATCCTTACCTTTATAGCGATAACAAACTTCATCGCTCCCTGGATGGATTTCGTCCTGGCCAGGCTCATCCTGCGCTCGGCGGCGAATAAAACGCTTGCCATCGGCCTTTTCGAGCTGGTTAACAACGGCCTGAGCGCCACCAATTTTACAACCTTTGCAGCCGGAGCGGTCCTGGTTGCCATACCCATCACCATCCTGTACATGTGCTTTCAAAGATACCTTATACAGGGGCTGGCGGAAGGAGCCTCAAAGGGCTGATTATCAGCATTTTTTAATACTACTGGGGAGGGAGTCGGAAAATGCACCTGGAAGCAATCTATCATTCGACGGATTCGGAATACTGCCATGCGCTTGATGAGAACACGGTCGTTTTGAGGCTGAGGGCTAAAAAAGGGGATATGAGGAAATGCACGGTATGCTTCGGCGACAGGGCCTTCCCCGGAAACCCGGTCCCCATGGAGACGGTGGAAATGCACGTTGCCGCGTCTGACGGTCTGTTTGATTATTTTGAATCGGAAATCAAAACCGGCCTTGCAAGGATATGCTACTATTTTATTCTGGATGACGGGAACACTTCCTTATTTTATTATGGAAATTCCTTTCACAACAGCATAAATGCCGACAGGAACCTCTATTTTCAAATTCCTTATATACGCAAGGAGGATATCGCGTCGGTTCCCGAATGGGCAAAAAGGGCCGTGATCTACCAGATATTTCCCGACAGCTTTGCTTCTTCCGCAGGAGGATTGCCGTGTAAGGGCGCCGAGCTGCGGGTAAGCGAGGGGGTATACTGCCGGAGCAAGCACGGCGGCGACTTGAAGGGGATCATTGAGAAAATACCCTACCTTGAGAAGCTGGGTATTGACTGCATCTACCTGACACCTATATTTACAGCCTCATCATATCATAAGTATAATACCATCGATTATTTCTCCGTGGACCCCTGCTTCGGCGACAATCAAACGCTGAAGGAGCTGGTCTCGAGGTGCCACGCCTCGGGAATAAGGGTCCTGCTCGACGGGGTTTTCAACCACTCTGGCGCGGATTTCTTTGCTTTCAGGGACGTCCTGGAAAAGGGAGAGGCTTCCGCTTACAAGGATTGGTTTTTCATAAGGGATTATCCCGTGAGGTATGAGAACAATCCGAATTACGCCTGCTTTGCATACGAAAAGTCCATGCCCAAGCTGAACACGGGAAACCGGGAGGTCATGGAATACTTCATAAATGTCGGCGCCTACTGGATGAAGGAGGCGGATATCGACGGCTGGAGGCTCGATGTGGCCAACGAGGTGAACCATGATTTCTGGAGGGAATTCAGAAAAGCGGTCAGGGCCGTCAAGCCCGACGCCTTTCTGCTCGCCGAGATATGGCACGATTCCAAAGAATGGCTCGGCGGAGACCAGTTCGATTCGGCGATGAATTATGGCTTTACGCACGCGTGCATCGATTTTTTTGCAAAAAGAAGCATCAACGTGGAGCAATTCGACGCCAGGATAAGCTATCTGAGAATGCGGTATAAAAAGAATGTGCAGCGGGCGCAGATGAACCTGCTGGACAGCCATGACGCCCCCAGGTTTCTTTCGCTGGCAGGAGGCGATATAAGAAGGCAGAAGCTCGCCGCGCTGTTCATGATGATGCACCTGGGCGTGCCGGATATCTATTACGGCGATGAAAAAGGCTTCGAAGGCCTGACCGACAGTGAATACAGAAAGCCGATGCAGTGGGAGGATACGGACTATTCAAAGGACGTGTTCGATTACTATAAAAAGCTGATTTCCATAAGGAAAGCTTATATGGATCTGATGCTTGGCGACTGTATCACCAGGCAGACGGATATTCTAAGGGACGTTTATGTATTTTCAAGAGAGGCGGGCGGCGAAAGGCTCTTTATCGCTATCAACAACAGCGGGTCTTCAGTAAAAATAAATATTGAGGTCGGGGGTGATTCGGATGTCGCCGAAGACCTGATCGGCGGGGGGGTATACCCGGTAGAGGCATCGACGGTCACGCTTGAGCTTGAAGCCGTCAGCGGAGCGGTGCTGAAGGTTTGAACATGGGCAGGCACGCCTTGCGGCAAAACAGCCGCACGCGGATGGGACGGAACCGGAATATGCCCGATTTCGCCGGGGTTCTCCCGGCGGACTGCGGCGCGCGGGACGGGATGACCGAACCAACCGGCAATGAACCGGCCGTGACCTGATTTTGCGGCAATTGCAGCAAAAGCTTTACAACACAAACAAAGGCGGACTTATGGAAAATTTGAAAACAATAGCGGCCATGCTTAAAAGCGTTAGGCGCGGCAAAGAAGGAAATTACTTCATCCCTGAGGCCTGGGTTCCCGAAGGATATGGAGATGGCTCAGCGGATGAAAAAAGAAAAGGCGAGATAAGCGTAAATCCTTATAAATTTTTCAGCGCCTGCATTGAAAACAGTATACTTTCGGCAGCGCAGCCTGAAGATGCTCCCGGAACACACGCAGACCCGGCAGGAGGAGGCCGTGACGCCGACCCCGGCAGGAGCGTTATTTACAGCCTGTTCCCGAGGCTGTTTACGGCATGGGAGCACTATGACGACGGGAAGCTCTATCCCGGGACATTCCTGAAGGCCATCTGCCTGCTGCCCTATGTCAAAAGCCTGGGAGCGGATATAATATACCTCCTGCCGGTCTTTAAATACAGCGGTCTGTATAAAAAGGGCGGCCTCGGCAGCCCCTATGCCATTAAAAACATATACCGGCTGGATGAAAATCTGCACGACCCCCTGCTGGGAGAGCTTACGGAGGATGTGCTCGAAACGCAGTTCAAAGCCTTCGTCGAGGCCTGCCACATGCTTGGTATGAAGGTTATGCTGGATTTTGTGTTCAGGACGGTTTCAAGGGACAACGACCTTATAGCGGAGCATCCCGACTGGTTCTACTGGATCGGTTTGGAGCACGCCGCAGACTTTGCTGCGCCGGCCATAGACGGCGTAAAAGGTCCCGTAGCTTTGAACGGCAGGTCTCTTCGCCGCCTGTACAAGGCCAAGGGCATCAAGGAGTACCTGGCCGGATTTGTGCGGCCGCCTAAGGAAACAGACCCTGAAAAGTGGGAGGTGCTGCTGCGCAGGCACGCCCGAACGGGGGAAAGCCTGCTGGAGCTTGTCGAGGCGGAATTCGGCATGACTACCGTGCCCGGCTTTTCTGACGTGATAAATGACAGGCAGCCGCCGTGGACGGACGTTACCTACCTTAAATTTTTTCATGACATCCACAGGGAGGCGCGGAGGTATGTCGGCGAGGAACAGCCGCCGTACATCATGCAGGACGGGGTACGCCTAAACCTTTATCACGGAGAGCTTGAAAATAAAGAGCTCAGGTCGTATATTTCAGGCGTTATCCCATATTATCAGGAAAAATACGGGATAGACGGGGCGAGAATCGATATGGGACACGCGCTGGCTCCGGAGCTCAACAGGGAAATAGTAGCCAAGGCGAAGGAGGAGGACGGCGGCTTCATACTCTGGTCCGAGGAGTTCGACGCCGGTAAGTCGGGGGCTGCGAAAAACGACGGCTTCCATTTCATAAGCGGCTTTACGTGGTCGATCTACAAGGACCTTGAAAAGCCTTATTTTAACAGGAGGCTCCTGTCCGACACCCTGATGAAGGCGGAAATACCCGTTACCGCGGCGCTGGAGACGCCGGATACGCCCAGGGCCGCACTGGTGCACGGGGATAAAAGGAAAATTGAGCTGCTTGTGCTGCTGAACTGCTTCATACCCAACGCCATACCTTTTATAAACAACGGGCTGGAGCTCCTGGAATTGCAGCCTATGAATCTCGGGCTGGACAACACGGAGGAGGGCCGGTTCGTACTTGAAAGCGAAGATCCGATGTATGGCAGGCTTGCCTTTTTCGACAATTGCAGCCTGCACTGGCTGAGCGGGGACCGGGAATGGATGCAAGGGCTACTTTCCTGCGCTTTTGGCCTGCGAAAGCGTTTTATCGGCGTCATATCGGCAAAAGACAATTATGTGGAGAATACGGGTTCTTTGAAGAATAAAAAATTAACATTCACCTTTTATTTCGACAGACAGTCCCGCAAGGGCGTGTTTTTCCTGGCAAACAGGAGCTTTGGAAGCAGGGCGAGGATCAGTCCGGCGAAGCTGATACCCGAACGGATAATAAACGGCTGCAAAGCGGCGGCCGTCGTATACGCAGGCGGAGGCGCCTGTGAAACCGCATGGCCCGTGAACAGGAACAGGCTTCTGGAACCGGGCGAGGTCATTATTGGGGAGGTCAACTATGAAAGAAAAATATGATTCATTGCCAAGAGTCGCATACTTCTGCATGGAATACGGGCTTCACGAGGATTTTAAAATTTATTCCGGAGGGCTTGGGATTCTTGCCGGCGACATATTAAAGGCTTCAAAAGACGGGGGGTATCCCGTGACGGGCGTGGGCCTCCTCTGGAGGCAGGGCTATACGAGGCAGCTGATCGATGAGAACGGCAGGCCTTGCGACAGCTTTCCCGAGTACCGCTACGACTTCCTTGAGGATACGGGCGTGACGGTAAAGGTAAAAATCAGGGGAAGGCAGGTAAGCGCAAAGGTTTGGCTGTGCACAGCCTACGGCAACGCCCCTCTGTATCTTCTGGACACGAACCTGCCCGGCAACAACGACGCCCTGCTCACCGGACAGCTTTACGGCTGGTTCTCCGAGGAAAGAGTAGCCCAGGAGATGCTTTTGAGCATAGGAGGCGTCAAGGCGCTGAAAGCGCTGGGCATCAAAACGGACGTTTACCATTTCAACGACAGCCATCCCGTAATCGCCGGCATTGAGCTCATCAGGGAAAAAATGGACGAGGACGGATTGTCCTTTGAAGAGGCCTGGGAGAAAACGCGGGAGCAGATAGTATTTACCACCCACACTCCGGTGGCTGCGGGAAATGAGACCCACGACCACGGGCTGCTGGAATATATGGGCGCTTACAACGGCCTTACTTACGGACAGATGCTGAAGCTCGGGGGCGACCCGTTCAGCATGACTGCGGCCGGACTGAGGCTTTCGCGCAGGACCAACGCGGTAGCGGTGCTCCACTGCGAAACGGCCAGGAAGATGTGGAAGGACGTCAGCGGCTCTTCGGAAATCATAGCGATAACGAACGGAGTCCATAGGAG
>JAEZJL010000435.1 GCA_023415815.1 Bacillota bacterium
GCGTTTCAGCTCCTCGATGCCGCAGAGGAAGGGCATATTTCTTTCGATGGTGGCCAGACGCCTGCTGAGGAACGCCAGCTCCTTGTTTGCCTCCAGCTTCACCCTGACGCTGGCCCTTTCTACCTGATCCAGGTTCTCATAAAGATTTTCCAGGTTTTTAAACCGGGCGATGAGGTCAAGCGCCGTCTTTTCTCCGATTCCCGGTACTCCGGGTATATTGTCCGACTGGTCGCCCATCAGGCCCTTGACGTCTATGAACTGCAGCGGTGTTACGCCGTAGCGCTCCATTACCTTGCCGCCGTCATATTCATCGGTCTCCGTCCTTCCTGCGCGCGTCACCGGCATTTTAATCCGTGTGCTTGCGCCGGCAAGCTGCAGTGAATCCCTGTCGCCCGTTATTATGACGGTCTCCATA
The DNA here is from genome assembly GCA_023415815.1 of Bacillota bacterium. Lineage (GTDB taxonomy): Bacteria > Bacillota > Clostridia > Acetivibrionales > DTU013 > JAEZJL01. The sequence continues at coordinate 416 of JAEZJL010000435.1, forward strand.
TCCCTTGCCTCCGCGCAAAGCGAAATGGAGCCGATGATATCGTCCGCCTCATAGCCTTCCAGCTCGAGGCGCTTGATATTCATGGCGTCCAGGACCTCCTTTATTAAGGGTACCTGCTCCGCCAGCTCGTCCGGCATCCCCCTCCGCTTCGCCTTGTAGCCCGCAAATTCCAAATGCCTGAAAGTAGGCGCCTTGAGGTCGAAGGCGACGCACAGGTACTGGGGATTTTCCTCCTCCGCGAACTTGTTCAGGATGGTGAGAAAGCCGTATACGGCGTTGGTATGCAGTCCCCCCGAGGTCTTCAGCAGCTGATTCCCCGTAAGGCCGTAAAAGGCCCTGTTCAGTATGCTGTTGCCGTCTATGATCATAAGTTTTTCTGGTTTCATGCCGCTTCTCCCAATAATATTTTATGTTAAATATATGCTGATTATCCAAGTGAAAACCACGAAACTATTTTACACAAAAAAAGACCGGACGTAAATGGGGGAGATAGGACAGGCTGCCGCAAACCGGGGACAGTTCCGCAAAGCAAGGCCGGGATATTTATTTTGAAGAACTGTCCCCCTTTCTAATTGCCCGCCGTTTTCCTGCTCCTTTTTAGCGCGTCCCGGCATTGCCGGACGCAGCCAGGCAGCAAAAAAACTGCCGGCGGTCTGCCGGCAGTTTTGCGGTATTGGATTTATTTTTTCAGTATGATTACCGTTACTATGGTGAAGTCGGAGTTAAGCCTGATATTTTCTATTTCATTTTGAACCGTGTCCTTTTCCGTCCTCAGTCCTTTGATTTTATCCCCATTTGCAGCTGTGTCGGTATCCTCAAGCTTCTTTATATCCGTGTCAAGATCGTTTGACTTCGTAATAAGGCCGTTCAGCGTCGCAGTCAGGTCCTCCGAAACAAGGGCTCCCGGTTCTACATTTGCCTGTCCGTAGCTCGAATTCAGGGACTGTGCGAAGCTGTCGTACTGCTCGTTCGGTATGGAGAAGGTCAGGACCGTTTTATTTCCCGGGTCGGCTTTTTCCATAACAGTAAAAGATTCCGTAACTTTCGCCGCCGAGGGCTGCTCTGCCTGCTCCTCGCCGCCGTTTTGGACGACTATGGCTTTTATGCCTTCAACCTGTGCCGCCGGGTCATCTGTGAGCACAGTCAATGTGGCCGTCCTGCTTGAAGCCGTTTCGACGGCTTTAGCGGCTGACATTTTCTGTTCTCCCGCCGCCCTGTTTTCCGGCGGCGCCGACCTGTCCACTTCCGGGAGCGCCGAGCCGGAGACCTGTGCGCCGGCGGAGTCCATAGCCTCTCCGAACTGCAAGTCTACGCCGCTGCCTCCGTCTGGAGCCGCGGAATTCGCCGCGCTCTTGTCTGCCGGCTTCTCTTCACGAGCCTGTTCCGCCGTCATTGTCACTTTCCCTGCACCGCTGCCGGTACTTGTATGGGAAAAAAAACCGGACCTGTATATTCCGCTGACAAGGAAGATCAGAATAAAGCCTGCCGCAACCGATGAAAATATTTTTATATATCTGGATTTTTGCAGGATACGGCTTTGGACCCGGTCTTCGCCTGCGGCGTCCAGCAGCTTCCTGTGGAGCTCGTCCCGGAAGTTCTCCGGCAGCTCGACTTCCTGCATGTCCCTGCAAAAACCGACGATCCGCATGATCTCGTTGTATTCCCGGCGGCAGTCCGCGCAAGCCTCGATGTGCTCCTCAAACATGCCGCGTTCGTCGGCCGGCAGCTCGTTATCAATATACAAAGATATATTTTCTCTTATTTCACTGCAGTTTTTCATTCACAACCCTCCTTTCACGTTATTTGACGTAATCCTCAAAGAAAAGTTCCTGCTTTGACTGCAAGACATTTTTCAATGCCTGCCTCGCCCTGTTTATTCTGGATTTCACCGTACCCTCCGGGCATTTCAATATCCCGGATATCTCCTCGTAGCTGAAGCCCTGCAGGTCCCTGAGCACTATCACCACCCTGTGCTCCTCCGAAAGACTTTGAATAGCGCCGTTCACAAGCTCCCTCAACTCTCCCCGCTCCGCCGTATCCTCCGGAAGCGGGTCGTTGCTTACTATCTGCCGCTGCATTTCACCGTCCTCAACCTTTATTTCCTCATCAAGTGAAATAACCTTTTTGTTTTTCCTTTTCCGGATATCGTCAAGGCATACATTGGTAGTTATCCTGTAAATCCAGGTGGAAAAGCTGGACTGTTCCTTAAAATTACCTATGGACCTGTATATTCGTATAAGGACCTCCTGGGCGAGATCGTTTGCATCGTCATAATTTCCGACAATTCTAAATGCTATATTGAAAATTTTTTTCTGATAGCCCTCAATCAATTCTTCAAAAGCGGATATGTCTCCGGCTTTTGACTTCTGGAGCAGGAGTTTCTCCCTGTCGCTCATATGTATGGTTATACCTCCATTGCAAGCAGAATGTGCGGTGGAGTGGTTAAGTGGCACATAAAAATATAGTCAGATTAAATTATACATTTTTTCATCAGAATTTTGAACATCGTTACAAATAATTCATATAAACTTAATATATTCACATGCCGGCCTGTAAAATCCATATGAGGTATCCATATGGGAACGCGCCCACCTGGGTGCATAGCCTTATTGATTCATACATGATGTCTATTATTCTACCACTTCAAAAAAAAGGTATCAACAGTAAGCGCCTTTTTATTTTACACACCGTATAATGATGTTGAACTTTTGTAAAATTTGTGTAAAATTAAGTTTACAAAAAAGTTGATTTGCTTAAAAATATGAGTTAAAATGATGAGAATGTTCTTTAATGTGCATAAAATTTTTTCATATGGCGGTGAGCATGTTTTGGAAATAACCGAAGTACGACCCGGAGCGCCCCGAAGGGCGATTAAACCCGCAGCATTCAAAGAGCCGGCATTATGGTCCACTTATATCGTCCTGATGGTGCTCAAGTGCTCTTACTTTCAGTTCTCCACCGGTCTCAACAGCAGGCCGCTGTTCAGTCAGTACAACCTCCATATGTTCCTTTCCACCGTAGTCTCTGTGATGATTCCACCGCTTCTCATATTCGCCTTTTTCAGAAGAAAACGTTTCGCGGCCTTTTTCGTTCTGGATATAGTATTGGCAGTCGTGCTGTTTGCAGATACCGTGTATTTCAGATATTACTACAACGCCATCTCGATACCCGTCCTCCATCAGATCGGCCTCGTAGGCTCGGTCGGCGAGAGCATGAAGAGCCTCGTCAAATGGCAGGACCTGATATTTTTCATCGATCTTCCCTTTGTTGCCGCAGGCCTGGCCCTGTCGGCACGAAAAAGAGGCGTGCGGGAGGCCGGGATACCCTTTTTCAAAAGGCTGGCCGCTTCGGCTGTGGTTCTGGGTCTGTGCTTCGGGCTTTTTCAGGTTGCCTGGTCAAATTCGGCAACATATATGTTTGCGTATGACAACAATTATGTTGTAAACAGCCTGGGCGTGTTTTATTTCCACTATTATGACATGAAGAAATTCGTGCAGGAGAATCTCTTCGTGGATAAAACGCTTTCCGGGACGGACAGGGAAAGGATCAATGCCTTTTATAATGCCTTTTATAATGAAAAAAAACCGGAAGGCGTAAAGTATAAGGGCGCCGCCAAGGACAAAAATCTTATTGTAATCCAGATGGAGGCAATGCAGCAGTTTGTAATAAACAAGAAATTCTACGGCAGGGAAATAACCCCGAACATGAACAAATTTATTAATGATAGCGCCTATTTCGACAACTTTTTCTATCAGACCGGCGCAGGCAATACGGCGGACGCCGAATTCCTGACAAACACCTCGCTGTATCCGCTGAAAGAGGGCGCGGCTTACTTCAGATTTCCGTCAAATACGTATGAAGCGACTGCGAACCTTTTAAAGCAGCAGGGCTATGAGACTTATGCCTTCCACGCCAATAATCCCAGCTTCTGGAACCGGACGGAGGTGTACAAGTCGCTGGGCTTTGACCATTTTTTCAGCAGCAACGACTTTGTCATGGACGAGCCGATCGGCTGGGGGCTCGGCGATAGATCCTTTCTCAGGCAGTCGCTTGATAAAATCGATACCCCAAAGCCGTTTTACGCGTTTCTTATAACGCTTTCGAGCCATCACCCCTTCAACTATTTCGACAACTATCACGACTTCTTTGTGGGAAGCTATGAAGGGACCTTCCTGGGCGACTACATGAAAGCGGCAAACTATGTGGACAAGGCCATAGGTGAGTTTTTTGAAGACCTGAAGCAGCGGGGGCTCTATGAAAATTCGGTCATAGTCATGTACGGCGACCACAACGCTTTTCAGAAAGAACAGGCCGATATGCTGAAGGACCTGTTTGACTTCAAATATAATAACTTCAACTGGACAAACCTGCAAAAGACCCCGTGCTTCATACGCTTTCCGGGCATGGACAGCAAAGGCCTTCAAAAGACCATCTGCGGCGAGCTGGATATACTGCCGACCGTCGCAAACCTTCTGGGCTTTGAGACGCCTCACGCCATGGGAAAGGATATGTTCAACACCGGAAAGGGCTATGCCGTGCTGCGCAATTCCAGCGTCATAACGGACGATTTCGTATATATAAGCGCCGACGGCAACACATACGGCCCCACGGGCGAGCTGCTGCCCAAAGGAAGCCGTGAGGCTGAAATAAGGGATTACCAGGAGCAGCTGGCCGTATCGGATATCATTGTGAACAAGGATGCCCTTGGACAGGATTTGAACTGAGCCGGCCTGTAATCAATGAAGCAGATTGCCAATTCCGGTTATATCATAACAGCCTCTCCCGGCATTGTGGGCAAGCATCCCGAAATAGAGCTCCAGCAGCTTGCAGATGTCTTTATCGAGCACTTTTTCAAACGGGTTGAAGGAAGAATACTCCGTCCCTCTGAGCGATACGGCTGAAAAGAGATCCGCAAAAAGCTCCTCGGGATAATTTATCTCCTCGTAAAGCGGGAGACCCAGCAGAAAAGCGATTTCGCCGAACAGCTCGGGAATTTTGTCCCCGCCGCCCGTGACCGAATTATAAAGGACATGTCCCATCTCGTGCAGGAATACGTGATATTTGTTGCACTCAAGCATGTCCAGGCGCGGCGAAAGCGAAAAGAGCAGCCATTTGTTCAGCCAGATCCCTGTATGAGTATTTCTGTATGTCAGCAGAAAAGAATCGTAGCAGAAGTGTGACCGGTTTATAAGATATATTTCCAGCTCCCTGTCGCAGGTCACCGCGGAGAGGAGCCCATATTTTTCCTGCACCACTCCCAGAAGCGCGGCGGCCTCGCCCGGCGACAGGGCTCCTGTACCCCGCTCCGGCATGTTTTCGAAAAAATCCGCTATAAAACGCAGCTGCTCTTTGAGCTCCTTCTCATTCCGGCAGAGGCATATCCTGAACCCGGCAAAGACAAGGCAGGCGGAAAGCTCGCAAAACATGTGCACATTTGAGCCGAAACGCCGCAAATCCGGAAAGGAGTCCGATTTTTTCCGGCAGTCGGTCAGCTTTTCTTTTAAAGCCGTTTTCAAGTCGCTTAAAAAGCAGCCGCCGTCAACCGGCCCCGAATCCAATAGGTCAAGGCAGCCTTTGATCGCCGAGCACAGTCCCTCTATTGTCGAAGCTCCCGCAATACCGGCTATCGCTCTGGCCGGACGTCTGTTTAAGCAAAATCCGGCCCCGCTCATTTGAAAAACGGAAGGACGTATTTCACGACAAAGTAGAGAAATCCGAAAAATATCAGCACATAAGCCGCGTATTTGATAAACGCTATCGCAACGGCCGTATAATCCGCCTTCTTTTCGACATGGGTATTTCTATAGTCGCCGCTTTTATCACTGTCAGGCATCCTGCTTTCCCTCCGAATAACCAAGTTTCTCCTCCCTATTATGTCCTTCCGCCGCCGTTTTAAAACAAACAGTGGCAAACTGCGGCTGTTTGTGGAATAATGGTAAGCGGGCTATTTGAATATTTATAAAAATTCATAAAAGACTACTATAAAAACAGGAGAAAATTCAGGACATGGCTAAAATCACATTGGCAAAGGGCAAGGAAAAGAGGGTGGAAAACGGACACCCCTGGATATACAGGAGCGATATCGAGAGCATCGACGGCAGCTTCAGCCCCGGGGATATAGCCGACATATACAGCGGCAGGAACAGGTTTCTGGGAAGGGGCTATGTAAATCTCAAGTCCCAGATTTCAATCAGAATGCTTACCTGCGAGCACGAGGATATAAATTACGATTTTCTCCACAAAAGAATATCCGGCGCCTGGGAGTATAGGAAAAAAGCAGCCGATCCGCAAAGCTGCAGGGTGGTGTTCTCCGAGTCCGATTTTCTGCCCGGGCTGGTAGTGGACAAGTTTGCGGGAATTCTTGTCGTGCAGACCTCCACTCTTGGTATGGATAAATTAAAGGCTGAAATCGTTGATATCCTGAACGACGTCATCAAGCCCGACGGCATATACGAAAGAAACGACCTCACAGTCCGCGAGCTTGAAGGGCTGGAGCAGAAAAAGGGCTTTCTGTCAGACAGATTCGATACAAATGTCAGTATGCTGGAAAACGGCATAAAATTCACGGTGGATGTTGAAAACGGCCAGAAGACAGGCTACTTTCTGGACCAGAAGGAAAACAGGGCTGCTCTCAGGCCCTTCGTTAAGGATGCGAAGGTCCTGGACTGCTTCAGCCACACCGGCTCCTTCGCACTGCACGCGGCTTTTTACGGAGCCTCGGAGGTGTTGGGCATAGACATTTCCGGGCATGCCACGGAAACAGCCTCCGCCAACGCAAGGCTGAACGGCCTTGAGGGAACCTGCCGCTTCGAAACGGCAAATACCTTTGACCGGCTCAGGGAATACTATGACAGGAACGAAGGCTTCGATACGGTAATCCTCGATCCCCCGGCCTTCACCAAATCAAAGGGCGCCGTGGAAAGCGCAATCAGGGGCTACAAGGAAATAAACCTCCGGGCGATGAAGATCATCAGCAGCGGAGGCTTTCTTGTGACCTGTTCCTGCTCCCATCACGTGGACCGGGAGCTGTTCCTCGATATCATCTACAATGCGGCCTTGGATTCCAAAAGAAAGGTGCGCCTTGCCGAATACAGATCGCAGGCAAAGGATCACCCCATACTGCTGGCATCCGGCGAAACCGAATATCTCAAATGCGCTATACTGCAGATTGTATGAAGGCTCCCTTCGATCCAGGGAGCCTTCCATAAATCATCTCTCCGAGATAAGCTTCAATATATCCTTTTTAAATGACGCCCCTTCCATGGGGCCTTTTTTCGTGACCCCCAGCGCTCCAGCAGCATTTGCCGCCGTTACCGCCTCTTTCAGCGAAGCGCCCTCCGCGAGGCTTGCTATAAAGGCTCCGTCAAAACAGTCTCCCGCGCCTGTCGGGTCGACCTCAATGACCTTGAACGGCGCCGCTTCTGTCAGCCCGTCATCCGAAAAGACCTTCGCGCCCTTTGAGCCGTTTTTTACGACTATGACGGATATCCCTCTGGACTTCAATGTCGAAACCGCCGCTTCCAGGCAATCGCAGCCTGTAAGCGTCAATGCCTCTCCCTCTCCGGTGAGCAGGATATCCACGCGGTCCAGAATGCTGTCGAATACCTTCCTTATGCCTTCGGCATTCAGCAGCTCCGGCCTTATGTTCGGGTCAAAGCTTATCCTCACTCCCTTTTCCTTTGCGATCGTGACAGCCTTCAATATAGCCTGTCTCATGCTCTCGCTTGCCGACAGCGAGCAGCCCATTATATGAAGGTATCCGGCGCCGCCGATATAATCCTCGTCTATGTCGTCCGGACACAGAACCCCGCATGCGGCATGCGTGAAATGGTAAATGAACTTTCTTCCGCCGTCGGGAAAATACGTGACAAAAGCGGTGCCCGTAGAATAATCCGGGGTTTCGATGACACGTGAGGTATCGACGCCGTCGCTTTTGAGCCTCCCGGTGTTCAGGACGCCGAAATCATCCTTCCCGACCCTTGCTATGATACCGCAGCTCGCGCCCATTCTGGCCGCCTGGTCTATAAATATGGCCGGAGCCCCGCTGGGATAAGGACCGAGAAATTCGCCCGGCGTCAGAAAGCCCTGTCCGACCTCCTTTGCCATTACCTCCACAAGAATTTCACCAACCGTAATTACCTTAGCCATAGCAGTGACCGCTATCCTTCCATATCGATTAATACCTTCATGGTCTTTTCGCCGTTTTGCTCTATGAATTTATAAGCTGCGCCGTAATCCCCGAACGGAAAGCTTTTGGAAATAAGAGGATTCAGGTTTACCCTTCCGGAGCTTATCATGTCGATGGCCGCATGATAATCCTGCTCCATATACATCAGGGTCCCGATAAGCCTCAGCTCCTTATCCTGGACCAGTCCGAGGTCAACGGCGGGTTTACTGCCGAAAACTCCGACAATGATGATATCCGTACCCTTTCTCGCATATTTTACGGCCTGCTCCACTGTAGGCTGCACGCCCACACATTCCAGCATGGCGTCGGCAAGATCCTCGCCGAAATATCCGGTTATTGCCTGCTGAAGCTCTTCCTCTGAGGAATTGACCGTATAATTTATGCCGCACTGTCTCGCAATTCCGAGCCTGTAATTGCTCAGGTCCACCAGTATGACCGCACTGGCTCCAAGAGCTTTTGCCGCCTGCGCCGTAAGGTTCCCAATCGGTCCCGCTCCGAATACCACCAGTTTTTTACCTTTTACGTCGCCCAGCCGGCCTACCGCATGTACGCCTACAGCCAGGGGCTCTATCATAGCTCCGTGCTCGTAGCTCATGCCGTCGGGCAGCTTCAAGACCAGTTTTTCATCAACCGCGAAATACTCCTGGGCGGCTCCGTCGGCCTGGCAGCCGATAACCTTGAGCTCGCTGCAAATGTTATACCTGCCGTGCGTGCAGTTATAGCATTTGCCGCACACAAGCTGCGGCATTGCCGTAACGCTGTCCCCCGGCTTGAATTTCGTTACGTTTTCCCCGACCTCTGTAACGCAGCCGGAAAACTCATGCCCCTGTACGATGGGACATGTTATGTAGGGATGCTTACCATAATATGCGTGGACATCCGAACCGCATATGCCTATTTTTTTCACTTTGATAAGGACTTCGTTTTTACCTGCCCCCGGCCTGTCAACTTCCCTCAAAACTACCGTCTGGGGCTGTTCCAATATTGCCTGCAGCATAAAAGATATTCTCCTTTAATTTGATAGTATTTGCCAAAGCTAAATTTCAAACCATACGGCGGGAATTTCCCGCCGCCGGTCCGCATGTTTAATATTATGTTAACACAATCTGTAATTTAATCAAGAGATGAGACTATGGGATATTAAAGTTTTTTCCCCGGTATGGAGTCCGCCCGCAAACGTCCGGAGCTTTACCTGACCGTAAAAAATTCCATAAAAATGCAATGGGCTAAAACCTCAGAGTTTTATCAAATATGACGCCGCCATACCTTTTCGCCTTTTTCATGAGCTCTTCCGCAAGGGCTTCGGGAGCATTTGCAACGGCCACGCCGGCAACGCCCTTGTATATTCTCAGGGCCTTCTCCAGCTCTGCCGGCTTCGCGCTCTCAATTATCAGAGGTTCACGGATATAACCCTGGGCAATATTTACAACTTTTTGCAGATATACGCCGTTTTCAACGGCGTCCATATTGATATAAACTGCATCGTGACCCTCTGTGGACAGATCCAGGACCGCGTCTTCCACATAAGAAAGATTTTCCTTGTTCAGTTCCGCAAGAAGAGCGCTGTCGCTGCCCGCATCCAGTCTGCCTATATCGGACCCTTCCAGCGCATCCGCCTCAAGATATTTTGTGCTAGAGGTGATCACGCGTTTCAGCTTGATTTCCGCAGGCTCCGGCGTGAGCTTTTCCAGAGCTGTCCCGACAGCCTTAATATAGTCCGGCGTCGTACCGCAGCAGCCTCCTATAAGCCTTGCGCCGTATTTTACAAATCCGGAGGCCACAGAGGCAAAATCCTCGGCAGTCTCGTTGTAGCAAACCTCGCCGTCCATCACCTCAGGCAGGCCGGCATTCGGTTTTACGCTCAGATAACCGCCTCCCGCCGCGTGCATTGCCTTCACGATTTCGAGCATGTGGGCCGCGCCGAAGGAGCAGTTCGTCCCGACCATATCGGCGCCAAGCGATTTCAGAATAGCGACGGCCGTCAGCGGATCGGTGCCCATAAGAGTCCTTCCGTTGGCTTCAAAGGCCATCGAGCAGATAACCGGAAGCCCGGAATTTTCCCTGGCGGCGAGTAAAGCCACGCGCATCTCGGCCACGTCCGTAAAGGTTTCGAAATTTATCACGTCCGCGCCGCCCGCGGCGACCGCCTCCACCTGCTCCTTGAAAATATCGTAAGCCTGCCCGAAGGTAAGCTCCCCCGAGGGCTCAAACAGGATACCCGTAGGTCCTATGGACGCCGCGACATACCTGTCCGTCCCCGCGGCCTCCCGTGCGAGCCTTGTCCCCCAGTAGTTTATTTCATAGGTTTTATCGCCAAGCGAATATTTATCCAGCTGAATCCTGTTTCCGGTAAACGTATTGGTCTGGATCACGTCGGCTCCCGCTTCCCTGTACTGTCTGTACACATTTCCGACGGCTTCCCTGTCCGTAAGATTCCAGAGCTCCCCGCACTCGCCGCCCTTGAGCCCGAGCTTCTGGAGCAAATATCCCTTCGAGCCGTCATAGACCAGTATTTTTTCATTTATTGCATCTAGGAAACTTTTCATCGGTATCCAGACCTCCGGTATTTTCTTCTCATTATACCACCATCTACAGTCAACTACAACTATTAAGCTGTTAAAAGATGATGCTTCCGCACTGGCCTCCGGACGGCTGGTTTCCCAGCGCTTGATTTCTGAATTGATTAAAGCAAAAAGTGAGCTTGCGTAAAACGCGCCGGCTATTTA
>JAEZJL010000451.1 GCA_023415815.1 Bacillota bacterium
GGCTAAAGCTGCTGGCCAGAGCGGAGGAATTCGACCTGCTTATAACCTCGTATCCGCTTATAAGAAGGGATATCGGCGAATATGCGGGGATTGCCTTCCGCTACTGCATCCTGGACGAGGCCCAGCATATCAAAAACCCGAACTCCAGGAACGCCAGGGCCGTTAAGCTCATTTCCGCCGAAAACCGCTTTGCCTTGACGGGAACGCCGATGGAGAACAACCTGACTGAACTCTGGTCCATATTCGACTTTGTGCTCCCCGGCTATCTCAATTCGCATTCCAGATTTTACGAGAAGTACATGAAGCCGGCCCAGGAGGATGACGGCTACGATGCGCTCAAGGATCTGGGCAAGCAGATCAAGCCCTTCACTTTGCGTAGGCTGAAGCGCGAGGTGCTGAACGAGCTGCCGGAGAAGCTAGAAAACACGCTTATAGCCGAATTGACGGAGGAGCAGAAAAAAATATACATGGCCTATATGCAGGAAATCAAGGGCGAAATCGAAAAGGATATCGAGGAGTACGGCTTCGAACGGAGCCAGATAAGGATACTGGCGGCTCTGACCAGGCTGCGTCAGATATGCTGTCACCCCTCGCTGTTTATAGACGATTATCAAGGCGGCAGCGGCAAAATGCAGCTGCTCGACGAAATACTTCAGGAGTCCCTGGACGGCGGACACCGCATTCTGCTTTTTTCACAGTATACAAGCATGCTCAAGCTGATCAGGGACAGGCTTGCAGAGGAAAAGATCGAATACCTGTATCTCGACGGTTCGACGCCTGCCCCGGAAAGGGGCTTCCTGGTCAATTCCTTCAACGACGGCCTCGGCAAGGTATTCCTCATTTCGCTCAAGGCCGGCGGCACGGGCTTGAACCTCACAGGCGCCGACACAGTCATACATTTCGATCCCTGGTGGAATCCGGCGGTGGAGGAGCAGGCCACCGACCGCACCTACCGTATGGGCCAGAAAAAATCGGTGTACGTTATGAAGCTCGTTACCCGGGGGACCATTGAAGAGAAAATACTCAAGCTCCAGGAGAGGAAAAAGGAGCTGATAGACGCCGTTATCCTTCCGGGAGAAACGCTGCTGACAAAAATGACCCGTGAGGATATCCAGGCCCTTTTTGAATAAAATCGCACTTTTTTTTACGATCGCTTAAAAAGGCGATACAATGGCAAGAAGAGATACGATATAGACGGATTAATAAAACAACCAGGGACACATTCTTCATATCCCTGGTTGCAGCATAGCATGCAATAGAAAACAGCAATAACTTTATGGCGGCCGCCCGTCCCTTCTCCGTAGAGCGTCAAAGCATGCGCAGCCTATTTCAAATTCTCAGGGTTCAGGCACTGCAGCTCCGCAGGTACAAATATTCCGTCCTTGCGCACGAGAGTATCGTCGAACCAGATTTCACCCCCGCCGTATTCCGGTCTCTGTATATAAACAAGATCCCAGTGTATCGCGGACTTGTTGCCGTTGTTGCAGCTGTCATAGCAGTTCCCCGGAGTGAAGTGGAGGCTGCCTCTTATCTTCTCGTCAAAGAGAGTGTCTTTCATGGGCTTCTCGATGAAGGGATTCACGCCCAGGGAGAATTCGCCCACATATCTTGCACCCTCGTCGGTATCAAAAACCTTGTTGATCTTTTCGGTATCATTTGCGGTTGCGTTGATGATTTTCCCATCCTTGAACTCAAGCCTGATGTCTTCATATGTGAAGCCCTGGTATTTGGCAGGAGTATTATAAGTGATACAGCCGTTCACCGATTCCTTCAAGGGCGCGGAGTATACCTCTCCGTCGGGTATGTTCCGGAGACCGTCGCATTTAATCGCGGGCATCCCCTTAATCGAAAAGGAAAGGTCGGTGCCCTTTCCGGTTATACGCACGCGGTCGGTCCTCATCATAAAGGAAACCAGGCTGTCCATAGCCGCCGACATTTTGGAATAGTCGAGGTTGCAGACCTTGAAATAGAAGTCCTCAAAAGCCTCCGTAGACATATCCGCCATCTGAGCCGTAGAATAATTGGGATACCTCAGGATGACCCATTTCGTATGCTCCACTCTCTGCTCGGAATGCACGGGCTTTGCGAAGAGCTTGTTGTACAGCGCCATTTTCTCAGCCGGGACATCACCCATTTCATTGGCGTTATCCACGGCCCTGATACCGATATACGCCTGCATTTCCTTCATCCTGGCCAGCTCGAAGGCAGCCATGAGGCCCAGCTGCTCCTCGGTGCATCCGCTGACGATCAGCCGCCTGAATTCATCGTTCTTTACTGTGACAAAAGGCAGGCCTCCTGCCTTGTAAACCTCTTTTATAAGCTCCTTCACAAGCGGTACTTCGAAGCCTATAGACTCGATAAGCACCCTCTCGCCCCGCTCCACTCTGCAGGAATAGTTGACCAGATTCCGCGCCAGTATTTTGATTCTTGGGTCCGTCATATTGTCCTCTCCTTGTGGTTTTTAACCCTTATATAATCGATTCAAGCTCATCCAGAATGCCTTCGAACACCTTTAACGCGTCCTCGACAGGCTTGGGCTCCGAGAGGTCTACTCCGGCCTTTTTAAGCAGGTTCAGCGGATAATCCGAGGCGCCGCTTGACAGGAAGCCGAGATAGCGGTCGACGGCAGGCTTGCCCTCGCCCAGGATCTGCCCGGAAAGGGATGCGGCGGCAGAAATCCCTGTGGCGTACTTGTAGACGTAGAAGCTGGTATAGAAATGCGGTATCCTGGCCCATTCCATATCGATATCGCTGTCGATGACAACCTCCGGGCTGAAGAACTTTTCGTTCAGCCCCCTGTAAACCCTGCAGAACTCCTGGGCGGTCATGGCCTCTCCATTTCCCACGCAGCCATGAACAATCTTTTCGAATTCCGCGAACATCGTCTGCCTGAAAAGCGTACCGCGAAACTCTTCCAGGTAATGGTTCAGAAGATATGCCTTTTCCCTGCGGTCTTTGGTATTCTCCAGCATATGCCTCATCAGAAGGGATTCGTTCACGGTGGAGGCCACCTCGGCTACAAATATTTTGTACTCCGAATATATATAGGGCTGCTTCCGGTTTGTATAGTAAGAATGCAGGGCGTGGCCCATTTCATGCGCAAGGGTAAAAACATCGTTTATAGTGCCCTGATAGTTCAGCAGCACATAGGGATGCGTAAGGTGGGTGCCCCATGAATATGCCCCGCCGGTCTTACCCTCGTTTTCGTAGACATCGATCCAGCCGGTGTCAAAAGCGTGCCTGAGATCCTTCAGGTATTCTTCGCCCAGCGGCTTGAGTCCCTCTGCCACCATCGAGAGCGCCTTCTCATAGGGTATGTGCTTCAAAGGCTCCTCCACAATAGGCGTATAAAGGTCGTACATGTGCAGCTCGTCAAGCTTCAGGGCCTTCTTTCTCAGTCTCAGATACCTGTGCAGCAGATGGATGTTCCTGTCTACGGTGTCTATAAGGTTGTCGTATACGCCGGTCAGAACATTGTCCGCGTCAAGCGAAGACTGCAGGCTGGTGTCGTATTTGCGGACCGTGGCATAGAATCTGTCCTTTTTTATATTGTTGTTAAGCGAGGCGGACAGAGTGTTCTTCATTTTTTCATAGGTTTTGTAAAGCGCATGGAATGCGTCTTCGCGTACCCGCCTGTCCCCGGACTCAAGGAACTTTATATACCGTCCCTTGGTAAGCTCCACCTCTTCGCCGTTCTCGTCCTTAATAAAAGGGAATTTGATATCGGCATTGTTGAACATGGTGAAAATGTCGGCGGGCGCATGCGCAAGCTCTCCCGAGAGGGCAAGCAGCTCCTCCTCCCTTTCGGAGAGAATATGCGGCTTCTGCCTGAGTATCTCCGCGAAATACTGCGTGTAAAGCTTAAGGCCGGCATTGGCTTCAAAATAACCCTTCAGGACTTGCTCGTCTATGGAAATAATCTCCGGAACGATGAAGGACACTGCGGCATAAACCTCCGTGCTCAGTGCCATAGCCCTGTCGGTGAGCGCCTGGTAGACGGGATTCGCATTATTCTCATCCCTTCTCATTCTGGCATAGACAAACAGCTTGTCATTCAGAGAAAGCATATCGTCGCTCAGCTTCAGGCACCTGAGCAGGTCATCCGCGCTTTTTCCGAGAGTACCCTTGAACGCCGCCATGTCGGAGCTCAGGAGGCGTATCCTTTTAAAGTCTTCTTCCCACGCCTCGTCGCTGCCATAGATGTCCTCCAGCTTCCACTTGTATTTGCTGTCAAGCTCTTCACGCTTCGGAATCGTATTGTTTTTTACTTCAGACATAAACACCTCTGATTTTGCCCTCTGCGGGGCATATTATGACCCGGACGGCTTCTGCGCCGGAAGCGGTATCTGCTTTCAGCGCGGTCTCCCATGGTCCCTATACATTATAACCTCGCGGCTTAATTTTTACCAGTATTTATATATTTTATCTGTCGATAACCTTATAAATATATACGGACGCTTCCGCCCTCGTTGCGGAATTTCCGGGTGCAAGGGTAATGTCGGAAACTCCGCTCATTATGCCCTCGCCTATCATTGACGCCATGCTTGCAACCGCATAGGGCGATATCTGGTCCTTGTCCCGGTACTTTTCCAGAACGGAATTGCTGTAGCCGTTCATAGGTCTGTCGACCACCTCGAGCACCCTGAAAATGATCATCGCAATTTCTTCTCTTGTAATGGGTCTGTCCGGATAAAACATATTCTTTTCATCGCCCGAAATCAGCCCGTAATAGTCCGCGGTCATTACCTCCCGGTAATACGGCTTATCCACCTTTACATCCGCAAAGCCCCCCACAGGAGTGGTTTCAAGCTTAAAGGCCTTCACAGCCATCGTGACGAACTCGGCCTTTGTAATCGGATCGCCGGGTCTGAATTTATCTCCGTCTTTTCCGGCGACCACCCCCCTGCCCGCCAGGTTCTCAATGCTCTCCCTGGCCCACAGGACGCCGCTGAGGTCGGAAAAGGTGACCTTCTTGCCGGTAGTCGCCGCCACTTCGATGCTTTCGCTTACCCCGGCGGCATTTATGGCAACAACCTTGTACGCGTATGCAACCCCTGAATAAAGGCCCCTGTCGGAATATGATGTGACATTTGGCCCCACCTGACCGACAGCCGTATAATAGCCCAGGGACACAGTCTTACGCATTATACTGAAGCCGGATTCGTTCAAGGAGTTGTCCTTCCACTTTATATTGACCTGGGTCGAGGAAACCGCCGTGGCAGAGACCTCCGTAGGCGCATATGGCAGGGCTGTGGACACCTCAAGCTCGCTGCTCACCGAATCGAAGCTGCCGGTATTGCTGTAGGCGCGAACCCTGAAATAATACGTGGTGTATTGGTTCAGGCCGGATGCCGTATAGCTTGTCATATTCGCGGAGACCCAGACGATGACCGTCCAGTCCCCGTCCTCTCCAATCTTTCTTTCCACCTTGAAGCCGGTCTCGTTTGTGGACGTATCCTTCCAGGTGAGGATTCCCTGGGTATTGGACACGTAGCTGAAGTTGAGGTTTGTGGGAGCGCCTATAATGCCCGTCCCGATGCTGGCCGTGTTGGAATAACCCGAGTAAATCCCTGAAGCGCTCATGAACGCCCGTACCATATAATAATACTGGACTCCGGTCTTTGCGCCCTTGTCAGTGTATTTTACGGCATTTTTGTCGACCGTGTCATAGAGCGTATAGCTGCTTGCGCCGTAAACCCTTCTCCATATCTCAAAGCCGGTCTCATCCGCGGAATTGTCTTTCCAGGCAAGGTCTATGCCTACCTCCGGGTTTGCGGAAGCAGTGAGGCCCGAGGGAGAGTTGAGATAAAAATTCGTAACCACAGCCTCGTTGGAATACAATGACTCGTTTGAAGCGTTTTTGTTCTTTATTCTATAGGTATAAACGGCTCCGGGGACAAGCCCCGTATTGTCGTACCAGCCCGTAGCGGTGTAATTCAGGGTCGCAAGCACGGCAAAATTGCCGTTTGACATCTTCCGTTCCACGACGATGCTGTCGCCCGCATTGGTTCCCGACCATGTAAGGTAGATGGTGTTATCCGAAGAGGGTGTTCCGGAGAGCGACAGTCCGCCAAGCTTGGTGACAGCTCCTGCGCCCGTATCGTTGTTGGGATAGGGGCTCGTCATAACACCGGAGGAGGGGGAGTTCCTTACACGGTAAAAATACTGGGTGTTGGAGGAAAGTCCCATATCGCTGTAATGCAGCACGCCTGAGGGCGCAATGCTTATCCTCACCCACGAGCCCGATACGCCCGTTTTTCTTTCTATCGTCGTATAATAGCTGCCGGAGCCCGGGTATGTCCATACCAGGTCTATTTGCGAAGATGACACGGTTGTAAGCCTCAAGCTGTTGGGCATGACAAACTCGGACATATTGATGGACACCTGGTTGGAATAAGAGGAGTCGCCGAGACTGTTGAATGCTTTCACCCTGTACATATACAATAAGCCCGACGTAAGGCCGGTATCGCTGTATACGGCAACATTTGCGCCTACGGTGGCCAGCGGGCTGAAGCTTCCGGAGCTAACCGAGCGTTCGATTATGTAGCCCTGCTCACCCGAATTGCTGTCGTTCCAGCTCAACGTGATCGCGGAAGAGGTGGAAGCCGTAAGCACAAGCCCCGTAGGCGCCGCGGGGACCGCCGCCGTCACGCTGGCGGTATCGCTGTATGACATATTTGTATCATTGTTGTAAGTCCCTACTCTATATGTATATGTTGTACCGTTCTTAACGGCGATATTATCTGTAAATGATGTCGCGGTATAAGGCAGGTTGGCAACCGTCAAATAGCCTCCGTCGTCCTGGCGCCTCATGACCAATAAAGGCGACGTATTGCCCGGGTCATTTACCCAGTTGAGAGCAATGGAATTTGGATTTACTATCGTACAGCTTAAAGCGGTCGGCGCCTTGGGGATATTCACAGAAGCCGATATATTGCTCCATCCAGTGTAGCCGCTTGATTCCTTCGCAGCAAGCCTGTATCTGCATGCGCCCCCGTTTGGCGGAAAATCGGTTTCGTTAATCTCCGAAAGCGTGCCCGCCGCTTCTGTCCAGTCACCCCAGCCGCTTCCCGTCCACGCGGAACGCTCCAGACGAAAATAATAAATGTAAGGGTATTCACCCCAGGATATAATCGAACCATTGTACAGGGCTGAAGCGGAAATCACCGGCGCGGCAATCGGTGTGACCGTGACCGGCGCCGACGGGCCGGAATTTTTTAAGGAAGAGTCGTTTGAGGAAATGGTATAACTGACCGGACCATTATTGCTCTCAGGGAATGTTATTGAACTGGCCAGATGCGCCGTATGGGTATTTCCCCCGCCATCCTTGATAATATTGTCTATCGCGGCAAGGCTGCCACTCCATGTAAGCGTGACCATCCTTGTGTTGATATCGTATTTTTTTGTAATGTTATACGGCTTTATGATGTTCGCCGTGGTAACATCGGCCGCATTGCCGGTCAACTGTATCTCATTGTGCATGCCTTCATCCGAGTAGGCCTTTATAGTGTAATGATAGGCCGTTGACGGAGATAGCCCGGTATCGGTATATGCATTATATGAGTAATCACTGTCGACATTGATGGATGTCACCGCGACAGGTTCAGCTTCTCCGCTGCTTCTGAATATTTTATAATATTTTACAGTGGAATCCGTACTCCATTGAAGTTTGACCTGCGTATCCTCATTCGGATACAGCGGCGCCGCCGTGAAGCTCATCGCATAAGCGCCCAGGTAAAAAATCAGTACGGTAAAAATGGTAATTATCATTGAAAATAAGTATTTCAACAATCTGGACGGCAAACAGTGTTCATCCGTTCTCATATTTGACCTCCGTAAAGCATATTTCAATAGTTATATCGGCATGGGGAAGCATTTGATTAACCGCATCAAGCCAATAACTGTCAGGGCGGCGGAGTTCCAAGGGGCTTGACAAACAGGCCGTTTCATTGTAAAATTATATTCCGTTGATACATGCGCCCGTAGCTCAGTAGGATAGAGCGTCGGTTTCCTAAACCGCAGGCCGGACGTTCGAGTCGTCTCGGGCGCACCAGCAGCCTCAAGCCTCTCAAGGTTTGAGGCTGTTTTAATGTCTTTGTAAATACCGGCAGATCTATCGACCGGAAGGATGTTTAATGTTCAATTTTTACCTAATATAAATTTAATTTTTTAACAATAATTTTGATTGAGATCCGGCTATCTTCAATGATAGAAGCAGCTGGAGCATGACAAACGCTTCGACGCTTTAGAGAACAAACTTCAAAAGCAGGACGTTGAAATTAGGGTGATTAAAGGTGGTGCTAACTCATTATGACCGTCCATTAAAAAGTAAAACGGCCGGATATCCAACTTATTAATCCGGCCGTCACCCCGCTCCCCCGGAGCAGCTTTGGCACTTACATCGGTTCAATTGCATTTCCTCTTGCTTTCCTTACCCGGTTCCTGGTCCTTCGAAAAGTGCCTTTTGGACTCATTCCCTTCCTGGTAATTATTTAATCAACCCCACCGGGTTGTAATATATACCTACCCTTGTCCCCGGGCTTTAAACAAAAAAGTTCATCCGGAGCATAATAACTGTTTTCAACAAAAGATTCCCGCGCTCAGGTTTTCACTGTGATATCATATCAATTTACATAACGCAACAACTGTAACACTATGTTCAAACCCTCATAAAATGTTATTACAAAGAATAATGTCCGCAATCATTAACTTATGTTAACTAAAAATCTTTATTGAGCATGGAGACGCTGCTATGAAAATAAGAATAAAATTCGACGGCCCTCAAAAGAATATCCATCCCGCCGGTCAGCCGGCAAGCGGCGGGAGCAAGGCCAAACCGGGCGGAGACGCGTATTGGGAGGTCGACCTGGATTCCCTATATATGCTGTACAGAATGTTCCCCTTTAATATAATCAACCCTTATAGCTTCAGCAGACAGGCAACGGGTCTGCCCGATCTGAACAACCAAATCTACGAGGACGCGGCCGGCATTCCCAGGCTGCTGCCTGCCAGCGGACATGATATGTACAACTATGTCGCCCGGTACGGAGCGGCGAATTTTCAGATACAGACAGTAATGAAGCTTGACGGCAGGCTGGACCCCGAAAAGCTGAAAAAAGCAGTGAGACTGTCCGTTGACACGGAGCCGGTTTTCGGGTGCCGGTTTGTTGTAAATGACAAGCCTTATTGGAAGCGGCTTGACGACCTTGATAAAACGGAGTTTTGCACCTTTGAAAATGCCGGAAATCTGGACGAAGCCATTCAAAGATATCTGGACAGCCCTTTTTCCATGGATTACGACCCCATGGTCAAATTAAGGCTGATAAGCTGCGGCCCTAATGACGCCCTGTGTTTTAAGATCAACCACACCTGCTGTGACGGAGGCGGAGCGAAGGAATACTTCCAGCTGCTTGCGGACATTTACACGCGTATGGAAGAGGATGGTGCTTTTATACCGAAGCCGAGAATCAGAAACAGAAAGGACCAGGATAGGCTGTTCGACGCGCTTGGTATCAAGAATCCGGAGTCTGCGTGGGACAACGGCATGGAAATGCCTGAGATGCTTTGGACGTTCCCATGGCTGCAGGGACAGCCGGATATTGCCCGGGTCGCCGTCTGCAGGCTCCCTTACGGATATATGGACGCGATGTCGCGGTACGGAAAGGCGAGAGGGGCCAATATCAACGATATAATTTTTACGGCGTTTTACAGGGCCATGTTCAGAATATCCCAGCCACCGTGCGGCGTCCCGATGCACATCGCGATGACGGTCGACCTGCGCAGGTATCTCCCAGACCAAAAGACGGGCGCTATCAGGAATTTTTCAGGCGGGGTGGATTCAAGCCTTACCAGGGTGGCAAACGAGCCTTTCGACAGGACCCTGGCCAGAGTGGTGTCCATGCTGGATGAAATACGGAAGGGCCGGCCGGGTCTTCAAAGCGCCGTAGGTCTGGAGAGGGTCGAAAAAGCGAACTTCCATGATACAATCTCCGTTTACAGGCCTTCCGAAAAAAGCTTTACCTATGCCGATGAATTCGCTCCTGTATTGTCAAATCTGGGTTTCATCAGCAAATCCCTGTTGAAATTCGGCAGGAATACCGTTACGGACGCCTACTTTGTCCCGCCTGCGATAAGCGCTCCGGGACTCCTGCTATGCGTCAGCACCTATAACGGCGTATTGACGTTTACAGTAAGCTATTATGAGTCCCAGGCCAGCCGCGAGAGTATAGACATGCTCCTCAACCTGATCAGGAGGGAGATTGTAACGGGCTGCATATAAAATATTTAGACTAGGAAGGGTGAATGCATTTGATTGACAGGCTCAATGCGCGGAATATCCGCCGTCCACGACCATGGATGTGCCGGTGATAAATCTCGAGGCGTCGCTCAATAAAAAAGCTGCGGCATAAGCGACGTCCCCCGGGCTTCCGACGCCCATCACCTGCCGTTTTTTAAGCTCGGAGTCGAAATCCTTACTGCCGGCAAGCTCTTTTATCCCGTCGTACATCTGAGTTGCAATGATTCCCGGCGCAACGGAGTTAATCCTTATATTCTTCGCCGCCAGCTCCAGCGCCATGGATCGGATTGAGCTCTCCAGCGCCCCTTTGCTTGCGCAGTATGCGGTCAGCCCCCTGGCCCCCACCCTGCCCGAAATGGACGATATGGCTACGATGCTGCCGCCGTTGTTGTTGCGATCCTTCTTTGAAAAATGCTTTACAAGCTCCACGAAGGAGTAAAAATTTACGGTCATGATTTTGTTCAAATCATCTGTTTTTATGTATTGTAATGGGACTGTCTGAGATATTCCTGCCGAATGCACCAGACCGTTGAGCCTCCGCCCGTCCCTGCAGATATTGTCCATCATGCTTTGAACCCCGCGCGGCTCAGCCAGGTCCAGCAGGTAATAGGAATGATCGCCGGGCTCCAGCTCATTATATGTCTCCTTCAGTCTTTCCTCGTTTCTCGCGACCATGGTGATACTGGCCCCCAGCCTGCTCAAAAACACGGCGATTCCTTTTCCGATGCCGGACGAGGCGCCGGTAACCATTATATGTTTACCGCTTAGATCCATTGGGTTTGTCATTAATCCTCACTCTTCCATAAAATATTCGTTGGTCGATATCATCGGAAGGCACACGGATTTGTCCAGTTCAAGATAAATACCTCCCCAAGACATTCCCACACCGAAGCCGCAGAGCAGTAATTTCACCATACCTGTCGATTCCTCGGCGCCAAAAGCGTCTACCAGGGTTAACGGTATGGACTCCCCGCT
This sequence comes from Bacillota bacterium, assembly GCA_023415815.1. Lineage (GTDB taxonomy): Bacteria > Bacillota > Clostridia > Acetivibrionales > DTU013 > JAEZJL01. The sequence continues at coordinate 11,273 of JAEZJL010000451.1, forward strand.
TGTATTCCCATATCTGTCTATAGACACGGCCAATTTATCCGTCGGGATATCCAGTTTTTTTGCCAGGTGCTTGAGAATGAAGAGATTTGCCTGATGGAAAACGTATGTGTCCACATCCTTTTTATCAATGCCGAATTGCTGCATAAAGCTTTTAATAGTCCTGGGCACATCGGTTATGGCAAAGGTAAAAACCTCAGAGCCGTTCATGCACAAGCCGTATTGCGAAGGTTCTATGTCCGTCCTGCCCCTGCTCCTGGCGCGTCCGGCAGGTACGATGATGGTTTTATAGCCGCTTCCTTTGGTATTTAAAAAATATTTCAGGCTTTTCCCCTCCGTCCTTTCCAGCGCCGTCGCCGTCCCTCCGTCGCCGAATATCATGGCCGTGGCGCTGTCATAAGGATTGATCCCGTAATTGCTGGTATCGCCGACAAGCAGAAGCACCCTGTTTATATCCTGTGTGGTAATCATAGTGGCGGCTAGCCATATGCCGTATATATACGCCGAGCATCCGAGATTTATATCAAAGGCAATGCAATCCTCTCCGAGTCCGAGCCTGTGCTGCAGGACGCATGCCGTTGCCGGAACGGCGTAATCCGGAGTCTGTGTGATAAGTATCAGGGCGTCAATGGTGGACGACTCCCAGGCTAGCCTTTCAAGCAGCTTTTTGGCCGCCGCATAGCATAAATCGGAGGCGCATTGCTCATCCCGGGCGATATGCCTTGTCCTGATGCCTGTCATATTGACAAACTTCCGAACATTTTCCTCTCCGAATGTTTCATAATACTCCTCGCTTTTTATAATGCGGTCCGGGACCGCACACGCTATACCTTTTATGTCAACATTATTCAGTACGCCTAACGCCAAAAAAACTCACCCTATTCCATTTCATTCATAATATCCTTTACGGTTTTAAACCCCTTGACCTCGGCAGGCGTGAGGGTTTTCCCGAAGACGTCGTCAAACATTGCGATCAGGGTTATGGCAGCCATTGAATCCCATTGGCTGATTTGCTCCAGTTCGGTATTTTCATCAAGGGTATCTTTTTCGATGTCCAGCAATTCTTCCAGGCTGTTCAGCTTTTCTTTTATATTCATTCCAACTCTCCTTTTATCCGGCGTCCGATAATTTGACACGGGAAAATATATGGATAGGACAAACGCATATGCATTTACCGGCGGATATGTATCCGACAGTCCCTCCTGAAGGACCGCCGGATTGCCGGTTAGTTGTTTATTACCTCAATTGTACCTCCGGCCGCTCTAAAAGCATTCATCAGCCCCAAAGGAGTGAAATTTTGGAATCCGCTCGCAGCCATGTTGCCCAGAAACGGCATTCTGAAATTGATGCTCATTCCGCCTGGTGTCGACATCTCAAAAAGGTCACGGAAATTAACAGTCGTTCCGGATGGAATAGATACGTTGAATAAAGTGCCAGGCAGTCTCGGGCCTGGATAACGGATACCCGGGACAATAGCTGCACTGTTATTGGCGTCCGTATTTGACGCAGCTGTGCTATTGGCGGTCGTATCTGCTGCAGTTGTGTTGTTTGATGTGCGTTTAATGCTTTCCAGAGCTTCTTTGTAAGTCATGCATTTCCCCTCCTGGTCCATGGTTTTAATATAATATATTCAGGGTCGGTAAATATGTTTACATAATTTCTTTCTATAATGTGAGTAGAAAACGCTCCTTCAGCTATGCAATTTTAAAAAGCAGCATAAAATTTGTAACTCTAACCCTTTTCTGCATTATATATGATACAATGTGGTAAATAAATATGCTTTGAGCTAAGGGGGAAAACCATGAAACTAAAGAATTTACTGCTTCTCACTTTAATTACGGCAATGCCTTTTACTTTATTCGGGTGCGCAAACGAGCCTAAGTCTGAGGCAGGGACGCAGAACAAACCGGAGCTCAGGGGGGAGGAGCAAAAGAAGTCTCCGTCCGCTTCCTCCGCACTCAAAAGGGAAACCATACGCAGCGAGCTTTTGAAAAAGGATATGAACATAAACATATACCTGCCCAAGGGATACGGCGGCAGTGAAAAATATCCCGTGCTCTATATCTTTCATGGTTACAGCGGTAATGAGAACAGCTGGATGCCCGATCTGGAGCTGGATAAAAGGGCCGATGAGCTTATTGCAAGCCGGAAAATAACCCCGCTTATCATTGTATCACCCCAGATCGACAACAGCTATGGCTTGAATTCCTCCGAAGAGCCCAGGGTCATAGGCACCCCGCCGAATTCAAGCCTGAACTACGGAATGTATGAAGACTATGTCTG
>JAEZJL010000430.1 GCA_023415815.1 Bacillota bacterium
ATCCTTTGTCAGCTGCGATTATGCAAACAATATCGTCGTTGTCAAAACGCTTCCGGGCATGGCGCAGGCGTCGGCTTCCGCAATGGATTCGCTCAAATGGATCGATATCATCGGGACGATCGCAGGCGACGATACCATCATGGTGGTATGCAGGGCCGAGAAAATAGCCGAAGAGCTTGTAAACAAGCTGAACAGGATGATTAAGTGAGGTTCGCGGAGCTCTGGGAGCTCCAATGTGGGGGTTTGAATGCTTATACAGCTGGATATCCGGAACGTGGCGCTTATCGACAGGGTAAATATTGAGCTGGGAAAGGGCCTGAACCTGCTGACCGGAGAGACGGGCGCCGGCAAATCCATCATCATCGATTCCATAAACGCCGTCCTCGGCGAAAGGATTTCAAAGGAATTGATAAGGACGGGGAAGGACAGGGCTCTGGTCGAGGCGGTTTTTCAGATCGACGGCGCGCGCTTTTCCGATATCTTTGAGGAAATGGGCATGGAGCCTGAGGAAGACGGCACTCTCATACTTTCCAGGGAAATAAACCAGTCGGGAAAGAACACATGCAGGATAAACGGTAAAATGTCGACGGTTTCCATGCTCAAAAGCTTTGGCGAACGGATTGTCGACATACACGGCCAGTTCGACAACCAGTCGCTAATGCGGACCGAAAATCACATATTGCTGCTGGATTCCTTCGGAGGGGAAGCCATACACGAGCTGCTGCAAAGGTATTCCGTGCTGCTGGAGGAATACAGGCATACAAAGGCGCGTCTGAAAGACATATCCGGGGATATTGGCGAAAGGGAAAGAAAGACGGACCTGCTCAGATTCCAGATCGACGAGATACGCAAGGCAAAGCTGAAAAAGACCGAGGAAGAGGACCTGAACAGGCAGAGGACGCTCCTGGTCAACTCCGAAAAGGTGGCAAATTCGCTGACCTCGGCTTATGAATTGCTCTTCTCGGGAAATAATACAAAAAATTCGTCGTATGATAACACAAATAAGGCTATAGCCGAGCTAAACTCCATCTCGAGGCTTGACGAGCGTTTCGAGAGCCTTGCCAAACGGCTCCAGGATGTTTCCTACCAGATGGACGACATCATAGAGGACCTGCGGAGGGAAAGGGACAATACGGAATACAACCCCGGGCTTCTCGAGGAGATCGAAGAGAGGCTCGACCTTATATACAGGCTGAAGCGGAAGTACGGAGCTTCAGCGGCCGAGGTGCTGGAATACTGCAGCCGGGCCGAGGCGCAGCTTGAGGAGCTGCATAGAAGCGAAGAAACTGCCGCAGAGCTGAAAAAAAAGCTGGACAGGCTGGACGGAGAGCTCTTTGAGACAGCCGGAAGGCTGCACGGGCTGCGGGCGGCGGCGGCAGGCATACTTGAGGAAAAAATAGGCGGACAGCTGGACGAGCTGGAGATGAAAAAGGCAAGATTCAAGGCGGACATACAATTCGACCGCATCCCGGAGGGGGGCGGAGAGAGGAAATACCAGCAAAACGGCCTCGACAGGGTCGAGTTTCTGATCTCGCCCAACGTAGGCGAGCCGCTCAAGCCGCTTGCGAGGATCGCGTCGGGCGGCGAAATGTCGAGAATAATGCTTGCCGTGAAAACCATACTCGCAGATGTCGACAACATCCCGACGCTCATATTTGACGAAATAGACATAGGAATCAGCGGCAAGGCTTCGCAGAAGGTTGGAGAGAAGCTGTCCTTCATATCAAAAAACCATCAGGTGCTGTGTGTTACGCACCTCGCCCAGATTGCCTGCATGGCGGACAGGCACTATCTGATAGAAAAGGTGGCGGAGGAGGATACCACCAGGACCTTTGTCCGCAGGCTCGAGGGCGCTGAGGTGAGGGACGAGCTGGCAAGACTTCTGGGAGGCTCGGCCGGTTCCGAGGCCTCTGTCAGATACGCGGACGAAATGCTGGAAAATGCCAGGAAATATAAAGAAAAATAAAAAAAATATTCAGCAATGCCATACCGAGCTCTAACGATATTTTGAGCTTAAGCTTGCGAAAATTTGCGATAGAAGCAGGAAAATCCGGCTAAACGGCCGGATTTTCCTGCTTCTATTCTTTTTTCCCTCCTGTACATTAAATTGTTTGAATAATTGCTTTTGCTAAAGGTTAACTTAATTTGCAGGAGGTTCGAACATGAGAAACCTTAAAACATACCAAAAAATATTGATCGTATTGTTTGCTTCAATTTTTGCAGTCATTGCCACCGCATATATCAGGGTCATGTTTTCCATACCCGGAGAGCTTGTCCTGATTGAGGGCGAGGAATATATATATGATATAAACAGCCTGTTTCCGATAAACATAAAAGCCGACCGGGAGGGCGTGCTCAACCTGAAAGGCGGAAAAGTGGAGGCTGCGGGCAGGGATGTCAATTTTTCCGGGCCCGTTTCATTAAAGACCATCAAAAACGGCAGCGTAAAGCTCGATATGAGATTTTTCGGCCTGCTTCCGGTCAAAACCGTAAAGGTCGACATAGTGCCGAGCATGCAGGTTGCGGCGTGCGGCAATACCGTAGGCGTTAAATTAAAAATAGACGGGATACTTGTGATAGCGGTATCCGACGTGGAGGCGCCGGACGGGCAGAAGACGGTCCCCGCAAGGGATACGGGCATCAAGCCGGGCTATATAATAACCGGCGTTAACGATAAGCGTATGAATGACGTCGAGGATCTCATAAAGGAAGTGGAGCACAGCGCAGGAACGCCCGTAAAAGTGGCTTACAAATACGGAAGCCTGAAGGGCGTGGCATACGTCACGCCGGTAAAGGCAGCTGAGGACAGGAAATACCATATTGGCCTATGGGTGAGGGACAGCACGGCCGGGATAGGCACGCTCACCTATTACGACCCCGCCACACGCGACTTCGGGGCGCTCGGGCACGGCATCACCGATATCGATACGGGGACGCTCATGCCCGTGGAATCGGGCGAAATACTGGAATCAAACATACTTGGCGTCAAAATGGGGAGATCGGGCACGCCTGGTGAACTTAAGGGGATATTCATAGAAGATACAAAGCTTGGCAGCATTAACAAAAACAGCGAGGTCGGCATATACGGAAAGCTTGACGAATCTGCCATTACCCGTATTTCCGGCTCTCTTTACCCTATCGGGGTAAAGGCGGACGTAAGGGTTGGGCCTGCGTCAATACTATCGAATATCGACGGGAAGAGCATAGAGGAATTCAGCATAGACATACAGAAGGTGTCCCGGCAGAACCTGAACGGCTCCAAGGGAATGATCATAAAAATAACCGACAGGAAGCTTCTGGATACCACCGGCGGAATAGTGCAGGGGATGTCGGGAAGCCCCATAATACAGGATGGAAAAATCGTGGGTGCCGTCACACACGTGCTTGTAAACGACCCGACCCGCGGATATGGAATTTTTATAGAGGCTATGCTGAAAAATGCTGCAGGAAATAGTTGATGGCACAAGGAAATTATCAGATAAAAAATTCAATAATTTCTTGTAAGGTATCCTTACCATATAATTGTTACAGTACCTTATTTTAATGCATTACAAGCATGTACAAAAATCCATGCTTCATAAAAACTACCAAAATTAGTAAATAATTAGAAAATTATACTTGAAAAACTGTCGAAACAAAAATATAATAAGTCCATAAAAATAAGCTTGACACTGGAGGGGGAATTGACTTGATGGAAAAGAAAATTTCAATTGTCATAGCAGATGACAACAAGGAATTCGGAGACATTCTGTACGAATATCTAAACAACCAGAACGACATTGAGGTTACAGGAATTGCCCGCGACGGAGTGGAGGCCTGTGAGCTCATCACTGCAAAGACTCCCGATATTGCCATCTTGGACATTATTATGCCGCATCTTGACGGGCTTGGCGTACTGGAGAGAATGAATTCTCTACCCCTTAAAAAGCGCCCGCTTTTTATCATACTCTCTGCCGTGGGTCAGGATAAAATCACGCAGAGGGCTCTGGCACTCGGCGCCGAATACTATATAGTGAAGCCCTTCGACATGGATGTGCTCGTCTCGAGGATAAGACAGCTGAAGGATACGGCACAGTCGGCCGTCATCAGGTCGGAATATGCGGTAGATGTGAAAACGCTTCACCATGTCCCGGTTCAAAGAAACCTCGAGGTAGAGGTTACCAATATTATGCATGAGATAGGCGTACCCGCCCACATAAAGGGATACCAGTACCTGAGGGACGCCATAATGATGGTTGTCAAGGATCTTGATGTCATCAATTCCATCACCAAGCAGCTGTATCCCTCCATAGCAAGGGAATACAACACCACCCCCAGCAGGGTAGAGAGAGCCATCAGACACGCAATTGAGGTTGCCTGGAGCAGGGGACAGGTGGACACCATAGATTCGCTTTTCGGCTACACCGTGAATATAGGAAAGGGCAAGCCGACAAACTCCGAATTTATTGCAATGGTAGCAGACAAGCTGAGGCTTGAAATGAAGGTTAGCTAATAATTATATTTATATATTTTAGGAACAGCAGGAAATCGCGTATTTTCTGCTGTTTTTGTGTTGTCTTTCGATAGCTTAAAGTATTTCCAAGCCTCCGGCTTTCGTTTCCGGGTCAGGCTGAGCCTGAGCAGCGGCTTTGTCGGAAACAAGCCTGGGATAGGCCGGCCCGGGCTTTTGCCCCGGTCTGGCGGTCAAAAACAAACCGGTAAGCCGTAAAAGCTTACCGGTTTGTTTTTGATAAGAGTCTTTTGAAAACATTTTTCCTGTTCTTTTCCCTCCATACCCCCAGCGCCTTGTCAACCTCCTGGAAGTGCCGCTCCATCTTGGCCTCCAGCCTGCGCATGCCGTTTTCCACGCAGGCCCCGAGCTCCAGCTTGCTCTTTGATATTTCTTTTGCGAGCTGTTCCCTTGAGGTCGCTATCTCCGCTGTAAAATCGGATGAAAGCTGCTCCCTGAACTCCCGGAAGAATGCTTTAATATCGGCGCCGGCTTCATTTTGACCGGTTCGGGCGAGCGCTTCCGTTTTTTCATCGGACACTACCGGGGGAGGTTCCCTGAAGCTTTCGTCCGAAAGCAGGATTTTCCGGATGGCCTTCAGCTCGAGCCCGTCGTCTCGCATGGTTTTTATTTTGAACATGAGGTTTGCCAGCTCTGAAGTGTAATAGCGCCTGCCCCGCGAATCCTTGGGGACATAAAAGCCGAATTCCTTTTCGTAAAACCTGAGGGCATGGTCCGTGACGTGTAAGATCTCGCTCAATTCGGTAATCGAATACTTTTCCTTTAGTATTTCCATAAGCTTTCCCTCCTGAATAAGGCATTTTTATAATACCACAGGTGGAAATATATGTAAACCCAAAAGGAGCCTATTTTCTCAATATTTCCAGGAGACGCAGTATGTCGTCGGGGAGGGGGGCGGTCAGCTCCAGAGGCCTGCCGGTGAGCGGGTGGACGAAGCTTGTTCTGTATGAATGCAGGGCCTGTCTGTCAATATCCGATTCAATAACCTCCATGCCTTCGACAAGAGAGGGATACAGCGTATCGCCGACAAGAGCATGGCCTATTGCTTGGCAGTGTACTCTTATCTGGTGAGTCCTTCCGGTCTCCAGCTCGAATCTCAGGCAGGACGCGCCGCGAAAGGCTTCAATGAGCTCGTAGCAGGTTACGGAAGGAGCGCCGGCGGCGTTTATCTCCCGCAGCATTATGCTTCCGGGTTTTCTGGCGATGGGGAGCGATATCCTTCCATTTTTCTCGGCCATGATCCCGTGCACTATGCCAATGTATTCCTTGCGGTAAGTCCCGTCGGACATCTGACGGATGAGCTTTTCCTGCACATACTGGTTCGCCGCGAAGACAATTATCCCGGAGGTGCCCCTGTCAAGCCTGCTGACGGGCCGTATGAGCGAGCTCACGCCTTTCTGCCGCTGGCGGAAGGCGAGCGCGTTTGCTATCGTACCCGAGGGATGGTAGGCGGTCGGGTGCACTACCAGGCCCGGCTGCTTGTTTACAGCGATCAGGCTTTCATCCTCGTAAAGCACGTCGATGCCGATTTCTTCCGGTATGATATTCTCATTTTGCTCGTCGAATTCCACCAGGGCTTCGATGACATCCCCCGGCTTCACCCGGTGGTCGACGTAAACCGGTACGGAATTGCAGAGCACCTGGTCTGCATATTTAAGCCTTTTTATAAGCCTTTCGGACAGGCCGAGCCTGTATTTTAATATGAGCTTGACCGGTTTTGACCCGTCTTCAGGAACCGCAGTATAGGACAGCTTCAAATTCATCACCACGATAATGGTACTATACGTCCGGCTCAAAAGCAAGGAGCGCATTCCGGATAGGGGGACAGTTCATTAAAATCGAAAAGACGGGTCCGAAGAGGGCAGTTCTTTAAAAATTGAAAAGGCAGAACGGGACCGGTGGATGGAGAGTTCTAAAATCGAAAAACGGGTAAAATTGAGAACTGTCCCCAAATAGAGATTGAAAAGGAGGGGCCGGTCGGATAAAATGGTAATATAGGGCGCAAAAATCAATATGCTTATGATACAGCGAAAAAAACGAAAGAGGATTCATATGAATTATTCGCTTCAGGGTTATGTCAGGGATGAGTTCGGCATCGGCGAGGATATTATAAAAATAGCCGATGCTGCCGAAAAAGAAATAGAGGACGTTTTCAAGGGCATAAATTCCATAAGGGAATTCAATCAGTACAAGGTGATCAAGGCAATGCAGGACCATCACCTGAGCGACACGCATTTCAGCGGTACCACGGGCTACGGCTACGACGACAGGGGGCGTGAGGTTCTGGACGCCGTGTACGCCTCCGTATTCAAAGCTGAGGATGCGCTTGTAAGGCACCAGATAGTTGCAGGGACACAGGCGATAGCCGTCTGCATGTACGGGAACCTGAGGCCAGGACAGGTCCTGCTCTCGATAACCGGAAAGCCCTACGACACACTCGAAGAGGTCATAGGGATAAGGGGCGAGGGCTCCGGTTCCCTGAAAGACTTCGGCATAGGCTACAGGCAGGTCGAGCTGCTGCCCGACGGCAATATCGACCTGGCCGGGGTAAGGGACGCGATAAGCCCCGATACGGGCATGGTACTGATACAGCGCTCCAGGGGCTATACCATGCGGCCCGCGTTAAAAATCAGGGAAATAAAAAGGGCTGTCGAGTTCGTTAAAGAAATAAATAAGGAAATAATCGTGCTTGTGGACAACTGCTACGGCGAGTTTGTCGAGGAGCAGGAGCCGGTCGAGGCCGGAGCGGACCTGGTCGCCGGCTCGCTCATAAAGAATCCGGGCGGGGGGCTGGCCCCCACGGGCGGCTACATCGCGGGAAAATCCCGGTACGTCCGCAACGCGGCATACAGGCTGACCACGCCCGGCCTTGGAAGAAAGGTCGGAGCCACGCTGGGGAACAACAGGCTGCTGATACAGGGGCTGTTCCTGGCTCCCCATGCAGTGGCCGAGAGCCTCAGGGGAGCGGCCTTCTGCGCCGCGGTAATGAAAAGGCTCGGCTATGAGACCTCGCCTTTGCCGGATGAAACGCGCGGAGATATCATACAGGCCATCAGCTTCAAAAACCCCGACAGCATGATCGCCTTCTGCCAGGGAATACAGAAGGGCTCGCCCGTGGACGCCTTTGTCACACCCGAGCCGTGGGACATGCCCGGCTATGATTCCCCGGTAATCATGGCCGCCGGAGCCTTTATCCAGGGCTCCTCCATAGAACTCAGCGCCGACGCGCCCCTCAAGCCTCCCTATACGGCCTATATGCAGGGTGGCTTGGTTTATGAGCATGTGAAGCTTGGAGTGATGACGGCGATAAAATATATGAAGGAAAGACAGCTGATAAGGTTTTAATTATGAAAGAGGACACTAAGGAAGAAATAAAAGAAGAAGCCAGGGAAAAAAAGCCTGAAAAGAACGTGGGAAAAAGGCTGAGGATAGGCAGCCTGCTGCTGCTCCTTTTTTTGCTGCTTTACATACCGTCGCTTATGAACTGGCTCAAGGGAGATAATGTTATAAGCGACATCATACGCATCGGGACAATCGAAGAGTCGGCCAATGCGGAAGGCGTCGTGGTAAGGGACGAAGTCCTGCTTGAGGCGCCGGCCTTTGAAGGCAAATACATACCCGAGGTTTCGGAGGGTGAGAGGGTTCCGGCCCACTACCGGATTGCAA
>JAEZJL010000477.1 GCA_023415815.1 Bacillota bacterium
ATGTTTATCTGCCGGCAGACACTGTTGCAAAATTATTTGGGAAAAAGGCTGTCTGGGATGAAGCGTCAGGCACGGTGGCAATCTGCAGCAATGCCTCGTTCACGCTTGTTAAGGATATAATGGATAAATCGGATAAAGCCATGGCTTCTGCCAGGTATAAGAGTGCAACAGCGATCAATGTAAATATCGGCGATACTGTAAAAAGAATTGTGAAACATATGACCCGGACGGATTCCAAAGCCAAAATCGAATATCAAATAACTTTGATAAGCCAAAATGGTGCGACAAATGAAGCAGAGACGTTTACTACCGAAAAATATAATTACTCTAAAACCGACGGTATATGGATGAAAACCGCATCTAAGGGATACAGCGGGAGTATATTTGACGGAAGTTTATTCAGCGTCGAAGACGGGAACCGGGATTTTATTTATACAGGACTGGCAGTGAATACGGAGGGTACGGATGCTATAATCATTGAGGGCGATATCGAAATACAGCCGCTCTTTGGGGATATCGACAGTGACAGCACCTATAAGGCGCATACAAAGATAACTCTGGATAAAAACGATTATAATATAAAGGAGATTAAGTGGAGCAGCAGCGGCTCCACAGTCATAAACGATGGTAAGTATAAATACACCAACAATTCCACTGCGGCATTCACTGATTTTAACGGCGATTTTGAGGTGAAAGTACCGGAAGAACTGGTCCAATTGACAGAAACAAAAACAAAAAAATATGAAAGCAGCGACCTGGGGTTCGCACTGGATTATCCGGTAGATTGGACTGTGGAAGAGTATGCTGATAGTAGTGCAAATGTATCATTCATTTCCCCACTGGAGAATAACAAGGATGATTTTCTCGAAAACGTGATTTTGGCAGTCCGGGATAGTGGTGGGGTAACTTTGGAACAATATGGTGCATCATCGCTTGCTCAGATACAAAAAGAATTTAGCGGTTATAAGCTTATCAGCCATGAAAAATCATTGCTTGGAGGGTCGAATGCTCAAAAGATAGTATTTACGTATAAAAATGGAGAGTATAATCTTAAAAACATGTATATATACACAATATATGGAAACACGCTATATTATCTGATATTTACCTCGAAAGCTGACAAATACGACAGCTATATAAACACTCTCGAAGATATTACCGAATCCTTTACAATAAAATAATTTTTTCAAAATAAAAAAGAAAGCCCCGCATATCGTTATGAATACTGCGGGACTTTCTTTTAACGAGAACCAGGAGCATGTATCGGCAGACCATAAACCGACATGGAAAACATAAGTTTCTTTTTTTAACCATTTATTTTATGTTTTATTATAAAGAATAATTTGGTATAATGGGTTTTGCAGGTAGACGGACGGGTGTCGCCTTACGTTTTTTGACAGCATACCGCCGCCTGTACACTGAATCCCCTATAAACACGGATAGGGGAGCGGGGGATATACCACCGGGGTGAATCCACACCCGTCGGCGCAGGGCCGGACAAGCCCGCGCGGACGGTGACGGAAGGGAGTCTCTTCTACCTAACCCGCAACTAACCTCGTAGGTGACATGGAGAGGAGTAACACATGCACGTAAAAAGACTTACCTTCACTGCGGCCATTTTTACCTCCATTATTTTCCTTCTAACTTCCGCTTCGGCATATGCATCTTCAAAAATCATCAAAAAGGAAACGCAGGGCAGTGAAGTGACCAGCCTGCAAAAGGACCTCAAAAAGCTCGGATATCTTTCGTCCGCCCCTACCGGCTACTACGGGGATCTCACGGTCAAGGCCGTAAAGCAGATGCAGGCGGAATACGGCTACGATGCCGACGGTATCGCGGGAGAAACTACCCTGGCTTTGATCGACAGGCTGCTGGGAAGAAACCTCAAAACGCAGTCCGGGACCGTCCAGGCATCGGACGGCATTCTGAAGGAAGGCGTGGAGGGCAGCGGCGTACTGGCACTCCAGAAGGACCTGAAAAAGCTCGGATATTTAAGCGCCGAGCCCACCGGCTATTTCGGAGAAGCCACCTCGGCAGCGGTCAGGAACCTTCAGAAGAAAAACAGGATAGCTGCCGACGGCATGGCGGGAAATGGCACCCTGGCCCTGGTCAAAAAGCTTGCTACAGCAAAGGCCGCTCCTGCAGCCGCCGCGAAAACGGCTGTTAAAGCCGCTGCGAAGACGGAAACTGCGGCTCCGGCCAAAGCCAAAAGCGAATCGGGCGGGCAGACAAACTATATGCTGCCGTGGTTCGATACGGTGAATAACCTTTTCAAGATAGGCTCTACGGCAACCGTATACGACATTGATTCGGGCCTCAGCTTCAAAATAAAGAGGACATACGGTCACAACCACGCCGACTGTGAGCCGCTGACGGCCAAGGATACGGCGACAATGAAGAAGATCTTCGGCGAATGGAGCTGGACCAGAAGGGCCATCATAGTGACTGTCGGCGACAAGAAAATAGCCGCCTCCATGGCAGGCATGCCGCATGCCGGCAAGGATTCCTCCGCAGCCAACAAGGTCGTAAGCTCGAGGAGCGGAGGCTACGGCCGCGGGCAGAATCTTGACGCGGTAAAGAAGAACAATATGAACGGCCATTTCGATGTTCATTTTTACGGCAGCAAGACACATGATTCAAACAGGGTGGACAGCGCTCACCAGAAAATGGTGAAGAAGGCTGCCGAATGGGCGAAGGATAACCTCTGAAATTAAAACATACATAAATTAAGACGTACATACCCGGCGGATCAAATCGATCCGCTTTTTTTTATCCGCAATTTTGCGGATATCCTCAGGGCTTTTTATCCGGCGGACATATGCCGCATAGGTTTTCTCAAGGAGGAAAGCATATCTACAGGTGATGTTCGGCATGAATTTCAGACTCGGATATGTTGCTATGAACTTAAGCCTTGAGGACTGCAGTCCTTCGGGCACGGTGACCTTTGCGATATTGAGCCGGCTTCCGGATATGGAGGCGAAGCTGCACAGGCTACGGCGGGTTACCGCTAAAAACCTTTTGAATACGCTGAGGATACTGCGTTACAATAAAGCCCTGGAAATAAGCGTATACAGGCTTACCTCCAGGCTTATACCGCTTGCCACGCACCCGGCTGCCGAAGGCTGGGACTATACCGCGGAATTCAGCCGGGAATTCGGGGAGATCGGCGCATTCATCAGGGAAAACGACATGCGTATCAGCGCCCATCCCGACCATTTTACTCTGCTCAATTCGAGGTCTGAAGAGGTACTTGAGGCTTCCGTCAGGGATCTTGAATATCATGTAAGGCTTTACGAGGCTATGGGACTTGAGGATTTCCGGTACAAGCTGGTGCTGCATGTCGGAGGCCTGTACGACAGCAGGGAGGCCTCGCTTGAAAGGTTCAGGGTGAACTATGCGAGGCTTCCCGACAGAATACGCGGCAGAATCCTTCTTGAAAACGACGACAAATCCTACACGGCGCAAGAGGTGCTGATGCTCTGCAGACAGCTGAAAATACCGATGGTGCTCGACGTGCATCACCATAACTGTCTCCCCGGGGAGGGAAAGCTGGAGAAGCTCCTTCCGGGGATATTCGATACGTGGGACGGGGAGTACTTCAGGCCCAAGATACATTTTTCCAGCCCGAAAAGCCCGAAGGAATTCAGGCACCATGCCGACTTTATCGACCCGGGGGAATTCCTCGGATTCCTTGAAATCGCGAAGGCCCACGGAAGGGATTTCGACGTCATGCTGGAGGCCAAAGGCAAGGACGGGGCTTTAATGAAGCTGGCGGAGCAGCTAGGGGAGATCAAGGGTATTAAGCGGATAAGTGCGGGAGAGTTTGAATTGGATTGACAGGTTTGTAAGAGCCGAGAGTGGAGCGCTAGATTTGTATAGGAGGAAGAACATAATGAAGGATGTAAAAAAGCGAAAAGAGGGAAAAAAGGGGCCTGCGGCCGCACCGGGCTATGACGACAGGAAATTCGGGGAAAAGGCCAGCCGCGAGGATATAGCCCGAGGAGACAGCACCAGGGTTACGAGGGTTTACCTGGACGAGAACGATCCGAGTCGTTAAGCGCTAGGCCTCATATATTTCTAAATTTTGTTGATAATATATCAATAAAATAGAAAGGAGGCCTGAATATGGCAGACAAGAAGTCCAAAACCGACAAAGTGAAGGATAAACCCACGACGACAAACGATCAGCTCGGGGAAAACGCCGGTGAAGGACGCATCATAAAGGAAAACACCAAGGGCGGCAAGTGCCGGTAAGACAACATAAGGGAAGGGGGCAGAAATGTCCCCATTTTCCTTTGTACAGGTTTCAAATTCATATTATGAAACTATAAATCTTCCTTTCTGCACAGGAATAATAAGCTTTCCGATTCTCCTTGAAAGGTCCTCCTTTATGGCCCTAAAAAGATATAAATATACATATTGTAGAAATTTAAGCTATGATATATAATGTTGCCAGTATATATTTGGAGGTGTCGTTATGAAATGTAATAACCACCCGGAGGTCGATGCAAAGGGAGCATGTGTGTATTGCGGAAAACTTTTTTGTGCGGAGTGCTTAGTCGAAGTAAGCGGTAAAATGTATTGCAAAGCAGATATCGGCAACGTACTGAAAGATGCGAAGGAAGAGGCGGCATCCTCAAGGGCGGCCGCACCAAATATTATCATAAATAATTCCAATCAAAACACGAATCAGAATACGGTCGGCGGTATGGCTTATCCTTATAAAAGCAAAATAGCGGCATTGATATTGTGCTTTTTCTTTGGGGGGATCGGAGTCCATAGGTTTTATGTAGGCAAAACCGGAACCGGAGTGATCTGGTTTTTCACCGGCGGGTTATTCATCATCGGCTGGGTTGTTGATTTTATTATGATATTGACAGGCAGTTTCAGGGATAAAGCAGGGATGCCTCTTAAATAAGGAACAGACAGGATAAAGCTCTTAAAAATAAGGGCTTTATTTTTTTGCGTCCTTGCGGATGATCATTTGTATGGACTGAATTAAACAGGTATGGTAAAGTAAAACTATTATAAATGCCCGGACAGGGGGATATTCCCATACTGCAGGAATTGAAGCAGGATTACATATAGCAAAATGAGGAGACAGGGATATGACGGACTTACTTAATACGGCCATAAAGGATATGCCGGGGCTGAGCTTTGACTGCGGGTGCGGCAGGCGGCATTCGGTGGATATCAAGAGCATATTGACAGGCAGCGGGGTACTGTGCGGTTTGAAGGATATACTCGAACCCTTCAGGCAGGGAGAAATTTTCTTGATGGCGGATAACAATACCTGGGAGGCGTGCGGGGAAAATGTTGCAAAGCTGCTTTCCGACGGGAGCTTCCAATACAAAAGCTTCGTTTTCAGGGCGGAATCGCCTCTGGTGCCCGATGAAAAAGCCGTGGGGAGGCTGCTGCTTGAGCTGGACGGCAAAACCTCTGCGATTGTCGCCGCCGGTTCCGGTACTCTGAACGACCTTGCAAGATTTTTAAGCTGCAGACTGGGCATACCCTATATCATAGCATGCACTGCGCCGTCGATGGACGGCTATGCCTCCACCGTTTCACCCCTGATAGTGGAAGGCTTCAAGACGACGATGAGTGGAGTATACCCGTATGCCATCGTAGCCGATACGGAAATAATGAAAAAAGCTCCCGCAGATATGATCAGGGCGGGCTTCGGCGACGTCGCGGGCAAGCTGACGGCCCTTGCGGACTGGGAGCTTTCCAGGCGGCTCAACGGAGAATATTACTGTGAAGCCATTGTGAAGCTGGTCGGCAGGGCTGTGGACAAATGCGCCGCCAGCGCCGCCGGGCTGGCCGTCAGGGACGAAGCGGCCATAGGCAGCCTTATCGAGGCACTGATACTTTCGGGGGTGGCCATGGGATTGGCAGGCAATTCAAGGCCTGCGTCCGGTTCGGAGCACCATCTGGCCCACTACTGGGAAATGGACGCCCTGGCGGCAGGAGAGGAGCATCCCCTGCACGGCAATTCGGTAGGCGCTGCAACGGTTGTAATATCGCATATTTACACGCTGCTCTCGGATAAGCTGCCGGAAGGCTTTGAATATCCCAGACCGGCTTTCGTAGCCGGACTCCTGGAAAATGCGAGTTCCTTTTCGAGCCCGGCCTCCATCGGGATCGACAGGGGTCTTTTCAGGGAGAGCATACTGAAGGCATATACAATAAGAGACAGATTTACCATAATGCGATATGCCAATTCAATGGGCAGGCTCGAGGAGCTAGCCGACACACTCGCGCGGAGGTTTTATGAATAGGGACATGAGCGGGCTCAGGGCCAAAAAGCTCTTTATTCTGGATATGGATGGCACTTTTTACCTCGGGGGCAAACTGATTGAAGGCTCTCTTGATTTCATACGGAGGCTTGAGGAGCGAGGCACCGGCTATATTTTTTTTACGAACAATTCCTCCCGTACGCCGGATTTCTATAGCCGCAAGCTGGCCGGGATGGGCTGCCGGACGGACGTCTCATCGATTGTATCCTCAGGCGACGTTACAATAAAATACCTTAAGGAGAATTATCCGTCTTCGACCGTTTACCTGGCAGGAACTCCGGAGCTCGGAGAGAGCTTTGCGAAAGCCGGGATCAGGCTGACCGGAGACCGTCCTGATATAGTTGTTGTAGCATTCGATACTTCGCTGACATATGAAAAGCTCACAAGGATCTGTACGTATATAAGAGGAGGGGCGCTTTTCCTGGCGACCCACCCCGACCTGAACTGCCCTACCAAGGACGGCTATATCCCCGATTGCGGCTCGATGTGCGCCATGATAACCGCCTCTACGGGAGTGAAGCCGAAATACCTCGGCAAGCCCAACCCTGAGACGGTTGACATGATCAGGCTCATCACGGGCGTTGATAAGGAAGATATGGCCTTTGTCGGGGACAGGCTTTACACGGATATCGCTATCGGAGTGAACAACGGGATTACAAGCATACTGGTGCTTACCGGCGAAACCTCCCTGGAGGACGCGGGAAAATCCGACATACGGCCGGATTATATATTTGCCTCGCTCGGCGAGCTGGGCGGACTGCTTTGACAGAATACGGATTGACGCTGCTTTTATGGGAGGATAAACATGGCGGATATAGCTTCTCAACTTATACAGGAATTCAAGCTGAAGCCCTCGCAGGTGCACAATACCATTAAGCTTGTGGACGAGGGCTGCACGATACCCTTTATAGCCAGATACAGGAAGGAGCTCACAGGCGAGCTTAACGACCAGGTGCTCAGGGAGCTCCATGAAAGGCTGGTTTACCTCAGGGCGCTTGAGGAAAAGAGGACGGACGTCAGAAGGCTTATCGACGAGCAGGGCAAGCTCACAGAGGAGCTCTCCCTGGCGCTGGACAGGGCGGCGAGCCTGCAGGAAGTTGAAGATATATACAGACCTTACAGGCCGAAGCGGAGGACGAGGGCTTCCATCGCCAGGGAGAAGGGGCTTGAGCCTCTGGCGCGCATACTCTACGCCCAGGAGCCCATAAAAGGCGGCATTGACGGCATAGCCGCACCCTTTGTGGACCCAGAAAAAGGCGTTGCCACCGTTGAAGAGGCCCTTAACGGGGCTATGGATATCATAGCAGAAGAGGTTTCGGACAACGCGGAATACCGCAAAACGGTCAGGGAGCTGTTTTTCAGACACGGTACGCTGGTATCGGAGGCTGCCCGGGAGGAGGATTCGGTCTACCGGATGTACTACAGCTTCCGGGAGCCCGTATCAAAGATCGCAAAGCACAGGATACTCGCCGTGAACAGAGGCGAAAAGGAGGGCTTCCTGAAGGCGTCGCTGGAGGTGCCGGAGGAGCTTATCCTGAGCTTCCTCAAGGCCAAAGCCGTCAGGCGCGCCCCAACGCTGACCTCAGTCTATGTCGAAAGAGCGGTGGAGGACGCCTGGAAGCGCCTCATAGCTTCCTCAATGGAAAACGAAGTCAGGAACGAGCTGACGGAGCTTGCCGGGGAGCAGGCCATGAAGGTGTTTGCAGAGAATCTCAGGAACCTCCTGCTCCAGCCGCCGGTCAAGGGCAGGGTGGTGCTTGGGCTCGATCCGGCTTACAGAACGGGCTGCAAGATCGCCGTCGTGGATGATACCGGTATGGTTCTCGCCACCACCGTCATATATCCTACGCCTCCGCAGAGCAAGGTGGAAGAAGCGGAAAAGGTGATGCTGCAGCTGATTGGGAAGTATAAGGTTGACATCATCTCCATAGGAAATGGGACGGCTTCGAAGGAATCCGAGATTTTTACCGCTGCCCTCTTGAAGAAAACCAACAGGGAGATTTTTTACATGGTGGTCAGCGAGGCCGGAGCGTCGGTGTATTCGGCCTCGAAGCTCGGGGCCGAGGAGTTCCCCGACTTCGACGTTTCGCTCAGGAGCGCCGTATCCATTGCGCGCAGGCTCCAGGACCCTCTGGCCGAGCTCGTGAAAATAGACCCGAAGGCCATCGGCGTCGGCCAGTACCAGCACGACATGAATCAGAAAAGGCTTGGGGAATCCCTCGGCGGCGTGGTGGAGGATTGCGTCAACAGCGTGGGCGTCGACCTCAACACGGCTTCGCCTTCCCTGCTATCGTTCGTATCGGGCATAAATTCCGCAGTAGCCAGGAACATAGTGGAATACAGGGAGGCCAACGGGCGTTTTAAAGCCAGAAACGAGCTGAAAAAGGTCAAAAAGCTCGGTGAAAAGGCGTTCGAACAATGCGCGGGCTTTCTCAGGATAGCCGGCGAGAAAAATATACTGGACAATACCTCGGTGCACCCGGAATCCTACAAGGCGGCTGAAAAGCTGCTTCAAACCATGGGCTACACGCTTGAGGATGTAAAAAACCGTAGGCTCGGCAATCTGATGATGGAGGTCGAAAAGCGGGGAATCGCAGATGTAGCGGCTCTTATAGGCACCGGCATACCGACGCTGCGCGATATTGTCAACGAGCTTCTCAAGCCGGGCCGCGACCCCAGGGACGAGCTGCCCAAGCCTGTCCTGCTGACCGACGTCCTGAGTCTGGAGGATCTTAAGCCCGGTATGATACTGACCGGTACCGTAAGAAATGTCTCCGATTTTGGCGCCTTTGTGGATATAGGAGTCCATCAGGACGGGCTCGTACACATATCGGAGCTGGCCGACAAATTTGTCCGCAGGCCGATGGAGGTCGTATCGCTGGGCGATATCGTGAAGGTGAGAGTGCTTTCCGTAGACGTCGCCAGGAAGAGGATAAGCCTCAGCATGAAGGGGCTTTGAGCCTGAAGGGCCGGCAAGTGTCCGGTCGCGCCGTATGGCCTGCAGCTGCATCTGCCCCTTCCTTCAAGCGGTTTATTAATGTTTACAATATGGAGTGCATATATCATGCTCGACGGCAATGCTGTAAAAGACATCTCTTGCCGGGCTATATTTTTTTACGGAATGCCTTATGTTCCCCCGTCGGATGCGGACGGGCGCAGCTCCGGATTCGGGCTGCTTTCAGCGGCCTGCACAAGTTTACACTCAGGGGTGATTATGCTATAATGACTTGGGATATAATAGGAAAGCGGGACCGGAGAGAAAGACCGAACGGCCGGTCATCGGCAATATGCTCCGGCATTGCGATTTGCTGTATTTGGATTAGATGCAAAACTATTTTGACATACTATTGGAAGGAACAATATGAACATTCTGAAAACAACCGTGCAAGCCGTTATCAGGCGGCCTTTTGTTATAATACTGCCCGCCGCGCTCATGCTGCTTTTTACATTGCTGAATACTTACAATCCGATCTTGCCGGTAATAGCGGGTATTGCGAGCGTAACCGGAAGCTCGCTTTTCGACAGCCTCGTATCCGTTATCCAGCTTCTGCTGAACCCTTCGCTGATACCTGTCATACTGGTCGCTTTTTCCGGTACGGTGCTTCTGGCTTCACTTTTTACAGGCCTGGTGCTGTCCGGGTATTTTAATGTGCTTGTGTCGGCCCTGGATGGAGCGCCGGCAAAAAGGGGCGAATTTTTGGAAGGGCTGAAGCGCTATTTTACGAGGTATTTTTTCATATCCCTGAGGACGGTCCCCTTCATGCTGCTGCTTGCCACCTTCATGCTGGTTTCCAGCGTCCCCGCCGTTATCGTCACAAGAGCCGTAACCGCCGACAAGCCGGAGCTGCTCATAGCTGCTGTCTTTGTGGATATCCTCACCTTTGCGGTTTTATTCTTTGCATTTATTTTTTCAAGGGCATATATTTTTTTCTGGTACCCCTCGGGGCTGAAAGCCGGCAAAAAGCCCTTTGCTTATGGCAAAAGGCTTGTGGACGTACATTTCTGGGGGATAGTGCTGAGAATTTTTGTTTTTGACATCGTCTTTGCCGTCTTCTGCTATCTCACCTCAATCACAGGCAGCCCGATTCTGCAGCTGCTGTTGGGGTGGGTCTTCAATACGGCCTTTTTTACGACTCTCGGAGTATATGTCTTCAACGCTTTCAGGGAATTCAGCAGTTTTCCTGTTCCGGAGGATTAAGAGGCCCCGTTATTTTGCAAAATTATGCTTGCCTATGGACAGCATGATCGGCCTGGACCATATCCAGGAGCTGGTGGCCGTAGCGGGATTGTAGTAGTATATGCATCCGTAGGTAGGGTCCCAGCCGTTCAGGGCATCCCTTGCGGCATTATACGAGCTGGTGTCCGGTTCGAGGTTTATCTGGCCGTCGTATACCGCGTCGAAGGCGCCGGGCTGGTATATAACCCCTGCGATTGTCTTGGGGAATCTTGAATCTGTGGTGCGGTTGATGACGACCGCAGCAACCGCTACCTTGCCCTCATAGGGCTCGCCTCTGGCCTCGCCGTGGACCAGATGCGCAAGCAGGTTTACTTCGCTGCTCGCCGTCCCTCCGCCGCCGCCCCCCGACGGGGCTTGAGCGCCGCTCGGCAGGCCGAGGGCCGCAAGAGTCTCCGGGCCGGCGACACCGTCGACCGTAAGTCCGTTCTTTGCCTGGAAGTACTTGACCGCGCTGTAGGTCTGATAGCCGTAATCGCCGTCGACAACACCGTTGTAATAGCCCCAGTTGTAAAGCTTTGCCTGTATATTGATAACTTCCTGCCCGCTGGAGCCGTAGTTTGACAGGACGGCCCTGCTGTAACCCAGGTAATCCGACACTTCGGCCCTGTACGAATAAAGCATCATGGAGGAAACAAGTAAAAGCGTGATAAGAACAAGTAATGCGGCCTTCTTCTGCATTGCCTTTCCCCTTTTCTTCGGTATTTCAAAGCCTCCATGATATTTTCTGTAATTGTCATGAATTTATTCCATCAGGGAATCAATCTAGAAGAGAAGTATGTATACCAGAATTATCAACAGAAAATCGTCCTCGAGGGATTCGTCCAGGAGCAGGATTATAAGGCCGACAAGTATTATTTCTTCTATTCTTATGTGCTCGCGCAGGAAATTCAGAACGCCGTTCAGGCCGTTAGGCCCGTTGCTCTTGCCCCATGGGTATTTGTAGCTCTCTCTTTCATTGGGCAGGGGTATGCTGATGAAATCATTGCCGTAGCCATTGCCGTAGCCGGAACCGAAAATATCCTGGCTATCGGTTTTTTTGGAGCCGTATGCAGGCAGGAATTTTTTTGAACCTTGATCAGGCCTTTTATAAGGCATCAAAACCCCTCCCTACTTGTCATTATTATTCATGAGCCTTGCAAGGCCGGTCATCTGCAGGAGCTGAATGGCGTTGCCTATCTTTTTCTGCCTTTTTATGTTCATGAAGGGCTTTATGGCCTGAAGAAGGTTTATTCTGGGGTCGTTGCCCGTATTCACTCCGTCCATAAGCTTTTTGACCCTTCTCATCATTTCCGTATTCTCATCGTTTCCGGACTGAACGGCTTTTTCTTCAACCGGCTTTTCTTCCTCGGCCTCGGCCGGCTTTGGGGCGCTGCCCTCCTTACCGTTCAATGAGCCTGCCAGAAGCGAGACCAGGCTTTTCAGATTATCCGGCACCTTGTCCTGCCCCAGCATTTCGGCTATCTGTTGAATCTTCTTGTCAAGGTCGTCACTCATAAATAATTCCTCCAGGGATGTGCGGGCGGCATCCGGCTTCCAGCTTCAGCATTAATAATATATTCATCAATTATTCAATAATGACTTCAATTTTTCCATTATTTCTCCGCCCTGCTCGCCCAGCAGCTTTTGCAGGTTTTCCATATCGGCGTCGTTGACCTTTTGCTTTATTTCATTTTTATCAATATTCATTTTTTTCAGCTTTGTGTCGTCAAGCTCGTTTAATTTGGACATAATCTCATTTTTGTCCATTTTGCCTATTTTTCTTGCGAGTTCCTCGGGATTGCCGTTCTTCAGCATGTCAAGCGCAGCGTTGAGCTTGGCCTGCAGCACCTTTTCATCCATTTTCCCCAGCAGGTCTCCAAGCATTTTGTTAATTCCGTTAGCCATACGATCCTTCCCTTCATTAAATATAATATATGCTTATTCAGCGGTCTCCCTTGTATTTCCTATGATTATAAACAATACGAGAAATACGGCTATGAGAACGAGCGGGATGCCGCCTTCTGAAGCTATCCCTCCTGCGGAGCCGTTATCCGTCTGTCCCGAGATAAAAATAAATATGAAAAGCAGGGCAAATACCAGTATCTCATCAAGGTCGTCGTCATAGAGGTGCGAGACCCTGTCAAGGATATTGCCTGTAAAATTCATGGAGGTACCTCCGGCAGTAATTTCACCTTACATTCTATGTGGAGGGAGGCGTATGTGTGACATTATAAAAAAATTTATAGCATTGGCAAAAAGCCATTTCCTTTGTCACACTTTTTAACGTGCGAAAACAGCTTCAGCGTCGAAAGGGAAAATTCCATGCACCGACATCAAAAGCCCCGCATCCGGACCCAGCTACAGCGTCAAAAGGGACATACCCCGATACCCGATCCATCGGCGGTAAAGGTGTGTCCGAACCCAGCATTAGCGTCAAAGGGGACATACCCTTGACACCCGGTCCATCGGCGGCAAAGGTGTGTCCGAACCCAGCATTAGCGTCAAAAGGGGACATACCTCGACGTACAGTCCGTCGGCGGAAGGAGTGTGTCCGAACCCAGCTTTAGCGTCAGAAGGGGACATTTTTTGACGTACAGTCCGTCGGCGGAAGGAGTGTGTCCGAACCCAGCATTAGCGTCAAAGGGGGACATACATCGACGCACAGTCCATCGGCGGCAAAGGTGTATCCGAACCCAGCTTTAGCGTCAAAAGGGCACATACCTCGACGCTCAGTCCGTCGGCGGGAGAGGTGTGTCCCCTCTCATCTGTAAAACAGTTTTAGGAACACAAGTATGAAAAACAGCAGCGAGTCATCACCTCTGCAGGTGTTCACACCCCGCCTGCCCGTAGCTATTATACCAATTGCGCTGTTATCGTAAAACAGAAGCAGGAATACGAGTATGAAAAACAACAGAGTACAGTTGCTTGTACCGTAAGCTCTGTCCGGCATATGAATCCTCCTTTGCTTTTGCCGCCGAGGGCTATTCCTATTAACATAATATGATTAAGCCGCGAATTTGTTACAATAACTTATAGATGCTTAAAATCAGGCAAATCTGTTGAGATAATCCTTCACCGGAGGGTATAATATATGCAGGCTCCGGATTTAAAAAACAGGGAGGAGAATAATTCATCATGTATGATGTGATAATAATAGGCAGGGGACCGGCCGGCTTGTCGGCCGCGCTTTATACCGTAAGGGCGAACTTGAAAACCCTGATTATCGGAAGAGGCGACAGCAGGCTGAGAAAGGCGGACAGGATTGACAACTATTTCGGCTTCTCCGAAACCGTAAGCGGATACGAACTGCTTAAGGAAGGCGAGGCGCAGGTTTTAAGGCTTGGAGCCGAGCTGATCGAGGACGAGGTTATATCGATTGAAAGAAATGATTATTTCGAGGTGCTCACTTCGAAGCGGCGCTATCAGTCGAAGGCCCTGCTGCTTGCCACCGGGCAGCCGCAGAAGAGCGTGCGGGTAGAAAACCTGACGGCCTTTGAGGGCCGCGGCGTCAGCTACTGCTCGACCTGCGACGGCTTCTTTTACAACAATCTCAAGGTGGGCGTACTGGGCTATAAAGATTTTGCCGTGCACGAGGCGATCGAGCTGCTGGCCTATACGAAGGACATTACCATCTATACCAACGGGAAGAAGCTCGATGTAAGCGACAAATATATTGAGGACGCCGACCGCTTCAATGTAAACACAAAGCACATCCTGAAGCTCGAAGGAAGCGAGTTCGTGCAAAGGATTCATTTTTCCGACGGTACGAGCGAGGAGCTGGAGGGAATGTTTGTGGCATATGAGAGCGCATCGAGCGTAGATTTCGCAAGGAAGCTGGGGATACTCACGGAGGAAAGCTCCGTAGTGGTGGACGGCAAGCAGCGGACAAACCTGGAGGGCCTTTTTGCGGCGGGCGACTGCACGGGTGGCCTGAAGCAGATTTCGACCGCAGTCGGGCAGGGAGCTGTGGCGGGAAAAGGAATGGTGGATTACATACGGAGCCTGTAAAATAATGATGTGCTCGGTATTTTGATGAACGCAGGATTTTGGCAAGGAGGTGCCGATATGGCCGTTATAGTGTATTCAACGCCGTCATGTCCTTACTGCAGCATGGCAAAGAAATATCTTGAAACAAAAAATGTGCGGTATGAAGAGGTGGATGTATCCAGGGATCAAGCCGCAGCATTTGAAATGGTCAGGAAATCCGGACAGAGAGGCGTCCCCGTGATAGACTTCGAGGGCTCGGTAATCGTGGGCTTCGACAAGGACAGGATAGACAGCCTGCTGCAGGAATGAAACGGATATATCGGAGCTGCCGGAGTGCGGCTCCTTTTTTTCGGAAATTTGATGCGTCGCCGGATGTACACAAAGATGACTGCCTGGAAGAAGACTTCCAGGAATTGTGCTGTTGATTTTACAAATCCGTTATGATATCATGGAAAAAAGTATTTGCGAAAGGGCGGGGGTTTTTATGGGGCGGCGACGGCTGTGGCAATGTTATACCGGATGCTGTACTCGTATTGTCCCTAAAACGAAACTGACCTGATATATAGAGCTCTGTGGAGGTGTCCCCTCCGCAGGGCTTTTTTAATACGGCAATCCGGCGGGAAGCAGGCGGATGTGCGGGAGGCAGTGGGGCTTATAGCCGGAGCTTTCATAACCGATAATAATCCGGATAGGAGGATACACCGATGTTGCTGGGCAATTCACTGAATTTCGACGAAAACACAATATTCAGAAGCTTGAGAAAGGATGAACTGAACTTCGAGCAGGTCTGCGGCGAGATCATAGCCTTCATAGAAGCGGATACCGACAGCTCATACCGCATATCCGTGGGCACCGACTCTCAGGTGGGGTCAAAGACGGTATTTGTTTCATGCATCCATATACACCGAATCGGCAAGGGCGCGATTGGCTTCCTGCACAAATACGAAATGCAAAGGCCGGTCAGGAACCTGAGGGAGAAGATATATCTTGAGACCTGCGCCAGCCTGCAGCTTGCATATATGTTTGACGAGCGCAGGATGAACAGGATATGCCAGGCGGTAGGGAGCAGCAGATCCAGGGAGATTTCCTTCGAATTCCATATAGACGTCGGCAGAAAGGGCGAGACAAAGACCCTGATCAACGAAATGGTAGGAATGGTGAAGGGCCTGAATTTCATCCCCAAAATCAAGCCTGACAGTTACTGCGCCAGCTCTTTTGCGGACAAATTCACCAAGGCTATGTAATTCTCTTTTTTATAAAAACCACGGGACGCGTTCGAGTGATGTTGATAATATATCTTTAATATCGTAATATTTGAATATAATAATATATTAATGATTAATTTTTTACTTCCCGGGTATTAATTGAATAATTCTATTCTTAAAAACAAAAGGAGGGTCTGTTATGAAGGTCCTGATTGTGGGCGGCGTTGCCGGAGGGGCAACTGCGGCCGCAAGGCTGCGCAGGCTTGATGAAAAGGCTGAGATAGTGATTTTTGAGAGGGGCGGGTATATTTCGTTCGCCAACTGCGGCCTTCCATATTATATAGGAGAGGTGATAAAGGAGAAAGACAGGCTTGTGGTCCAGACGCCGGAAAAGATGAGGGAGCGCTTCAACATCGATGTCCGCATCAACAGCGAGGTCATTGCCGTACATCCGGAAAGCAGGACGATCGAGGTACTGGACAGGACGTCGGAAAGGGTGTATACCGAGACCTACGACAAGCTTGTGCTTTCCCCGGGCGCTGAGCCTGTGAAACCCGCTCTTCCGGGGATAGATTCTCCCAGGGTTTTTACGCTGAGAAACATCCCGGATACGTACAGGATAAAGGAGCTCATCGACACACGGAAGCCTAAAAGAGCCGTGGTGGTGGGTGCGGGCTTCATCGGCCTCGAGGTGGCTGAAAATCTCCATATGAAGGGCGTCAGGGTGACGGTGGTGGAGCTGGCGGACCATGTCATAGGCCCTCTGGATTACGACATGGCCGCACTGGTACACCAGCACATGAAGACAAAGAATGTGGAAATATACCTGAAGGACGCGGTAAAGGCTCTTTCAACAACGGACTCGGATATAACGGCTGAGCTTTCAAGCGGAAGGCTTATTAAGGCGGACATGGTCGTACTCGGAATCGGCGTAAGGCCCGAAACAAGGCTGGCTGCAGAGGCGGGGCTGAAGCTGGGCCCATATGGCGGCATAGCGGCAGACGATTATCTCAGAACCTCGGACCCCGACATATACGCTGTCGGCGACGCCGTCGAAACCAGGGACTTTATGGGCGGCGGTACGGCTCTCATACCCCTGGCGGGCCCGGCTAACAAGCAGGGCAGGATCGCCGCCAACAATATCTGCGGTTACGAAGAAAAGTATACCGGGACGCAGGG